>NZ_JAPDCD010000044.1:0-46757 GCF_027705695.1 Aeromonas sp. QDB62
CCAGCCCATTGAGGGTACCAGCCAGCCCTGTTGCGCTCACACTCTGGCCAGACCCTTCGCTGTTGCCGCTGGTCAGCACATCTTCATGGACCAAACTGCGCACAGATTGTTCTTCCCCATCAGCCAGAGTTGGTATGTCATCCAAAATGGTGACATCAAGGGTATCGCTGGCCGTATCACCATCACTATCGATCAGTACAACGCTGAAGCTTTCGCTCAGGGAGGTGTCATTGACGGGTCTTGTATGGTTTTCATTATCGCCAAGGGTATAGCTGTAACTGACTTGCCCTTCACCGGTCGCGGGGTTGTAGGTCACCGCTGTGATGGTCAGTACATTTCCTAATGGGCTGATAATGGACTGTGGAAACGACGCGCCTAACTGGCCATCGGTGATCAATGTAACGCCCCCCAGAGTCAAGCTCTGGACGCCGTCAGGAGCATTGAAGGTAAACACCCCACTTTGCGTCAAGGCTGCAGCGTTGGGAGCCGAGCCATCCGCTAAATTGGTATCGCTGACTTGTACCTCACCCCCTTCCCGATCCAGCCCAGCCAGATCTACTTCTTCATCAACCGGAGTGATGGAGATAACGAGTGTTGATGTCACTGTGTCCTGGCCATCAGTCACCTGATAATTTATTGGGGGAACGGCGCCATCATAGTTAGGCGCTGGCGTGAAGGTATAACTCCCATCCGGATTGATGCTCAGCGTGCCCACACCAGTAATAGTGGCAGCAACTCCAGCAGGCACACCGATGTTGATACCCCAGTCATATGAAACGATAGAGGCATCAGCTGGTCCATCAGGATTGGTGCTATTTTCGAGCAGATTACCGCTGACCTGAGAGTCTTCGAGGGTCACGACGGCTTCACTCAAATCATCAAGTTGATTCTCAAGAATTAAATCTTCTGCCTGATTTTCATTGATAACGACACCTGTATCGTAAGTAGTATCAAAACCGGCCTCGGCAATGGTCGCATCACCAGTTCGATCGATAGTGACAAAGCCACCATTACCACTCGCTCCGGCGACGCCTCCAATACCGCCACCACCACCGGCAGCAGGAGCACCACCAGCTGCAGAAGCCTCAAAATTCTGAGTAGGGTCCACACCTTGCAGAATCGATTGCTGCAATGCGGCAATATCGGAAGGGGCGCCTTCGGTGGGCGAAGCCCCTTGCGGTTGACCTGGCTCAACCGACTCGGAACCCGTAGGTGAATTCTGTGCAGGTGTGTCGTCATAAGGGGAAAGTGCCAGCTTGGCATCATCCGCTATGGTCAACTTGGCTCCGGGTTGGAGGATTTCACCTTTTTGCAGAGGGCGGCGGCTTCCATCAGCCAACACAATCTCCACATTCCCTTCGATGGCTGAGACAACCACGGACTTGTCGATAATTTGGGTACGCATATCCATTGCTCCAACGTGACAGATCTTGATGTCTATACGGTAGAAGGAGATAGCGTTCTGTTCCGTTGCAAAAATGTATGCATTTCGATCTGCATCGAACAGGTACACGGAAAAAAATCGAAGAGTTCAGTTTTTTCAATATAAATCAGAGCTCTATAGGCAGCCCCATTCAGCACTACGTGTACTTTGATTATATAAAGATGGAGAAAAGAGAATAGATAGATATAAAAATGACCCCATTCGGGGCCATTTTATGGCGTCTTATTCAAGACAATGGGAAGGTGGGGTGAACAAATCCCTGATAACCATCGATATGCAACTTGGAGAGCAACTCGACTTGATGTTGATCTTCGACACGGGTCGCAATGGTGGTCACACCCGCATTGTGCGCAGCTCGGCACACTGCGGCCAAGAATGAGGTGTCAGCTCCCGGCTCCATAACCTGGCTGGTATAACCATGGTCGACCTTGACATAAGCTGGCGACAACTCCTCCAGATAACCCAGCGACTGGAAGTGACGACCATAGTGGTCAACCCCCCACTGGAAGCCATGTGCCTGCAAAGTGCCCACCAATGCAGCGACGTTATCTTTATGCTTCATGATGGCGACTTCAGGTATTTCGAATAGCAACCGCTCTTTCAACTCGGCATGATCGGTCAGATAGCCCGTCAGCCAGGTTAAAAATTCATCCGAGCAGAGCGAGCCAGCAGTGATGTTGATCGCAAGCACCAGATCAGACTGCTTTTGTAATAAAGGAACGCAGGCATCGAGAACCGCCTGGTCAAACTCGCCACCCAATTTGAACTGTTCAATTGCGGGCAAGAACTGGCCAGCAAAATAGTCTGTGCCATCACGGGAGATAGAGGCAAACAGCTCGGCATGCAACCTGGCGCCATTATCGAATCGGCAAGCTGGTTGGGCTTTGAAACGCCAGAGTTGCCGTGAGATGGCATCTTGGACCAAATCTCGCCAGGCCAAACGCCCCATCAAACCTTGTTCGGTGCCCCCTTCCATCACGACAGCACCGCGGCGTTCATTGCGCGCCTTGCCAAGCGCATTATCGGCCTTGGTCAACAAGGCAGAGAGATCATCATTACCATCACGACCGGCAATACCGATGACGGAGAGCGCATCGCCTTCGCCCATTGGATTCACCACCAGATCGGCGATGCGGCTATTAATCACTTCAGCCAACTCCTTGAGCTGAGTGAGGTCGTCGGTTGGACATAGCAACGCATATTCCGTCGCAGAGATCCGTGCCAAGGCTGCGCCATCCCACCCTTTTAATTGCTCTTTCAAGGCCTGTGCGATCGATTTGACCATGTTGTCTCTGGCCGCAAAGCCTTCATCACGATAGATATCGTCCAGCATATCGACCGCAACAAGCATGACACCACCTTGACCAGCCTCCGCTATCCATGCGTTCACTTGCCCTACAAAATAGGCGCGGTTGCCAAGGCCAGACACAGCATCGACATAAACCCGTTCACGCAATTTCTCGGCCTCATCGGCTTGCTCTTTGAACTGCAACGCCAACTTGCCTGATAGGGTATTGATCGCTTGAACGACCTGCTTCAATTCATGGGTGTTAGGCTCCGGTATCGTATGACCAAAATGGTGCAGCTCAATCTCGACTGCCTGTTCACAGATCTGTTTGAGTGGCTTGAGCAAGTAATTAAGTGCTCTCATCAACAAAATCGTGGTGATCAAGAAACCGACCAGAAACCAGCTCGCCAGTTCGCTCATTCCGCGCCACAACTCGTAATAAGCCTGGCCCGGATGGCCAACCACTTTTAATTTTCCAAGCTGCAGCCAGCCAGACGTCAAAATTGACTCGTTGGATACCTCGGGAAACAGCCCCAAATTGATAAACCACTGCGGCACACCCTGAATGGTGTTGGTATTTTCCTGCTCGATAACATCCTTTGATGCCAGCAGATCGAGGCGAACCAGTCGATAATAGCCGCCATCAAAGATGGCCTGGATCACCGACTCGGCACCGACCTTGTCACCATTCTCCAGATAGGGGGTGAGAGCAAGCCCAAGTGAGGTTGCTGTATTGATGACCGTTGTTTCCTGTTGCTGCGCCAGATAAGTGCGGGTTGAATTGAATTGCACCCAGTATGTGGCCGCAAATAACAATCCAAACAGCAGCAGCATGGTGGCTAATAACTGTCGATAGAGCGTCATAGGTTAATCATCCAAATTCACCACAGGCCGAGCCAATCGCCCCGATGTCATGCGATTGCGTAAATCATTCCATAATCCCAAGCGAGATGATTGACCAGCCAGTTCCCCTTGGCCACGCGCCTTCATCAACCACAAGTGACTACCGTTAAAGCTATAAATAGGTACCAGATCCCGACGTTGACTTGCCGGACGGATAGAACCGATAAGATTGTCCAGGATCACCGGGACCGATGATGGCGTCTCGTAATAGGCAACAACCATATGAAACTGGTTATAATCGAGCGCCTTGACGTACACCATCCTCATTTTTTCATCCGGGATACCCAATTCAAGCAAAGTTGAATATTTGGCAATACTGAAGTCTTCACAGTCTCCCCCGGCTGCCCCCAAAAATTCCAACGGGGTTGCCCAATAATCTTTCTTACGCCACAACTTGATATCGTCAATAAAACGCATCCGATTGAAAAAATTATTTACCCGTTCGAGCTTTTTTTCTTCGCTCAGGGCTCTGCCCTTCGTCTCCATGACCAGCATACGCCAACTGGTAACACGCTTGCCGGCTCTGACGCCATAAGTCTGCTCCGCCCGCTTGATCAAGTTGAGATCTTCTTGTGGCAAAGGCTGACTGGCACAGAGCAACAGTGAGAAGGGTAACAGCAGGATCCATAGGGAGTGGCGCAGAGCACGTAGCGATCGGTATCTCCATTCATTGAGGAGATAACACCATCTGCCACCGATCCCGCGCTGGAGTGTCACATCATATTCCTGCTGCATTATTGCTGCTGCACTCCTCAAACCCGTGCAACCACCTGCTTTAGCCAAACATGGTGACTGCAAGCAGCAGTCACCATGATGGCGTCCATCATCCCGGCTGGATCATGGGCAAACGGTTATTGCTTGGCCTGCCATTCAGCGGGTTGTTTGACGCTAAATGCATTGAGCAGGCTGCCTGTCGCGTTAAGAATGCGATAGTCCGCCAGCAGTGCATCATACTCGGCAGTGATGTAGCTGCGACGCGCCTCGAACAATTCGTTCTCGGTGTTCAATACGTCCAGCAATGTCCGTTGACCCAAGCCAAACTGCTTCTTATATGCCTGTACGGTATCGTAGCTGGCGTCAACATGCTCTTTCAGGAAGGTTTTTTGCTTGGCCAGCGACTCTTTCGCATTCCAGGCCAAACGAGTTCCTTCCTCCACCTGGCGGAACGCATTCAGATGAATGTCTTTCGCCTGAGAGTAGAGCGCCGATGTTGCATTGCTCTCTGCCACATCAGAACCGCCACGGAACAGGTTGTAACGCATCCGCACCATGGCGGTCAGGTCATCGTTACGTCCTTTGACCGCATCGATATCCTCATTCCAGTTCTGATCTACCTCAAATGTCACATTGGGGTAGAAACCGGACTTGGCACCTTCATGCTGATACTTGGCCGCTTCAATATCCTGCAGGGAAGATAGCAGGGTCGGGTGGACTTCGGTCGCCGTTTTCAGGGCAGTATCGAGGCTGGTCGGGATAAGCTCGGTATTGGGAACCGGCTGTACCAGATCTTTGGGAACCTCGTTCACGACACGAATAAATTCACTCTCTGCATCGCGATAGTTGTTCTCGGCAGCAGCCTGGTTCGAATAGGCTCGAGCAACACGACCATCGATCTGGGTCTGGTCTGCGGTAGAACCCAGCCCGGAATCAGTCCGCTTGCTGATGTCGCTGCGGATCTGTTCGTGTGTTTCCAGGTTCTGCTTGGAGAGCTCCAGGATCTCCTGCTGGCGCAGCATATTGAGGTAGACCTCAGCTACCCGCAGCGCGGTGTTCTCTGCCTCGGAGATCATCGCCAGACGCTGGGCATTGGCTTCAGCTTCTGTTCTGGACACGTTGTTGCTGACATCAAAGCCATCAAACAACATTTGCCGTAAACTCAGTCCTGCCTCTTTACGAGTCATGGAGTCATCAATATTGCTGTTGGCGCTGGCAGCCCGGGTAGAAGGACTGTCAGTTTTTTCATAGCCTACGCCACCACGCAGATCGATCGTAGGATAATAGCCACCCTTTGCTCCATCATGCTGATAGAGGCGTGCCTGATAAAGATCAAACGCTTCCTTGATCTTGGGATGCGTTGCGAGTGTCTGTGCCACCGACTCTTCCAGAGTCTGAGCCTGACCCAGGCCGGGGATCAGGGTGATGCCACTGACCAGCATGGCAACAATCGTTTTTTTCATGTTATCTCCAGTCATGTTTTGTTTTTTAGATTGTTGGCTTATCGTTCTCTCAGTGCCGACTGCCTTGCCCTTAATATGGGTTTCAGCAAATAGTCTAGGACACTTTTTTTACCAGTAATGATATCAGCACTGGCTAACATACCGGGGATGATGGGAAGTGCGTTAAGCTCATCGCCCAAGTAACTCTTCTCGGTACGCACCCGAACCAGATAAAAGGAGTTCCCCTCCTCATCCTGGATCGAGTCCGCACTTATCTGTTCAACCTTGCCATGCAATCCTCCATAGATTGTAAAGTCATAGGCAGTAATTTTGACGATGGCCTCCAGCCCTGGACGCAGGAAGGCAATATCTTTCGGTGATACTTTGGCCTCCACCAGCAAGGTATCCTCCAGCGGCACGATCTCCATCAAATCCATGCCGGGCTGAACCACGCCGCCCAGGGTGTTGATCTTGAGTTTTTTAATGGTGCCTTTAAGCGGTGCGATCACACTGGTGCGATCCACCCTGTCTCTCAAGCCGACCTGCCCCTCTGACAACTGGCCAAGCCGCCCCTGCTTCTCATTCAGTTCGGTCTGGGAGTCTGCCCTGAACTTCAGCGCAATATCGTTGCGCTTGGAGATGGTCTCACGCAACACCGAATTGAGTTTTGGAATCAGCAGGCGGTTGCTCTCCAGCTCCCCCTGCATCTCGTTGACCTGACGCTCCAACTTGATTAGCTCCACTTGAGGCACTATACCTTCTTTCGCCAGCGGACGACTAATATTGAGCTCTTGTCTGGCCAAATCCACACTGCGGTTCACGGTACGGATTTTGGCATTCAGTTCGATCAGTTCCTGCTCTTTCTGCTCGATCTGCTGACCAAGAATATAGAGCTGGTTCTTCAGGTTATTCAGACGATCCCGCTGTACCGAGCGCTCACGGTTGGCATATTCGGCAAAGACGGTTTCATAACCATCGGGGAACTGGATAGGTGCCTCTCCCACTACCACCTGTTCACGCCATCCCAGCGCAGGCTCATTTTTCACCTCGACACTGGCCATCTCGGCGCGCAGACGGGCCACATCCCCTTTCAGGGTGACCACCTCCTGCTCACGCTCACGAAAATCGGAGCGGAAACGGGTGTCATCGATGCGCAGCAGTGGCTGCCCCTTTTCGACGATGTCGCCCTCCTTGACGAAGATCTCTTTGACGATCCCCCCTTCCAGGTTCTGGATCACCTGCAGTTGGCGGGATGGGATCACCTTGCCCTGACCCACGGTGACTTCATCAAGCTCGGCCCAGGCCGCCCAGACGATGGCGCTCATGAAAAAGAGGAAACAGCACCATAGCAGGATGCGAGCGCCGGTCGGCGTGGTCAGCAGTACAGCCGCAGCACCATCATCGACAAACTCCAGATGCTCGGGTGCTGGCAATACATCGCCGGAAGGCGCCTTTTTGCTGCGTTTGAACCAGCTCATGATCCCCTTAACCATGAGACACCTCCTGCACACGCACCTTGCCTTCCTTCAACTGCTGCAACACCGCCTCTTTGGGGCCATCAGCAACAATTTGCCCCTGTTCGATGACAATCACCCGTGACGCCACATCCAGCATCGAGGTCTTGTGAGTGATGAGGATCAAGGTGGTTTCCGGGCCGAGTCGAGCCAGCTCCTGTTTCACCTGCATCTCTGACTGGTTGTCCATGTTGGAGGTCGGCTCATCCATCACCAGAATGGGGGGATCATTGAGCAGGGCGCGCGCCAGCAAGATCGCCTGACGCTGGCCACCGGAGAGCTGGCGGCCCCCCTCGCCAATCTGGCGGTCCAGCCCGTTGGGATCCCGGTTGGTAAAGTTGGTGACGCCCGCCCGCTTGGCGGCACGCAAAACCCGCACATCATCCACTAGTGGATTGCCCAGCATGATGTTGTCTCGCACCGAACCAAAGAACAGGATGACATCTTGCGGGACACAGCCGATATTGCGGCGGATCACCGCAGAGGGCAGCTGATCCAGTTCAAATCCATCGATGCGCACCGAACCATCGGTCGGCCGATACAGTCCCATCAGCAATTTCTCAAGGGTCGTTTTGCCCGCACCAATCCGGCCGATAATCGCCACCTTTTCACCCGGCTGAATACGCAAATTGATATTGTGCAGAGTGCTGGTTTCCATTCCCGGATATTTGAAGGAGACATTTTCAAATTCAATGCGACCGGCAATCACCGGATGATGAATATATTGCTTGCCCTCCTCCTGCTCCCCCGGGGTTTGCATGATTTTTTCCAGAATATCCAACGCAGACTTGGCCTGGTTATAGCGGGTCGACAGCACGGAGAGCTGCACCATGGGCGCAATCGCTCGGCTGGAGAGCATCACGGCAGCAATCATCCCCCCCATGGTGACCAAGCCTTCGGATATCTGGTAAACACCGACGATCACCAGTCCGACGGTCACCACCTGCTGGATGTAACTGGCCAGCGATGACATGGAGTTGGTAATGCGGCGGGTCTGCACGCCCCAGGTGGAAATATGGGAGACGGCCTGTTCCCAGCGATGCTGGAACATACTCTCGGCACCGAAGATCTTGACGGTTTCCAGCCCGGAAATACTTTCAATCAGGTTGGCGTTTTTCTGGGAGGCCAGACGCGAGCCCTCTTCGATGGACTGCTTGAGCGGCTCTTGTATATAAAAGCTATAGGCGACCAGGATCAGCATGGCCACGATGGGCACAACCACCATCACGCCGGCAAACATCCAGATGATAAAGAGGAAGAAGACGGCAAAGGGAAGATCGATAAGGGTCGAAACGGTCGCGGAGGTGAAAAACTCCCGCACCGATTCAAACTCCTGCAGATGTTTGGCGAAAGCACCGGTAGAGGCGGGACGAGACTCCATCCGCATGCCCATTACCTTGGCGAAAATCTTGGCCGACAACAGCACATCGGACTTTTTACCGGCGATATCGATAAAGTAACTGCGCAACTGTCGCATCACAAAATCGAAGGTAAAGACCACCATGGCCCCGACCGCCAGTACCCAGAGCGAATCAAACGCCAGATTGGGCACAATCTTGTCATAGACGTTCATGGTAAAGAGGGGGCTGGCGATGGCAAACAGGTTGATCAGAATGGAGGCGATCAATACATCACGATAGATGCCGCGGGATTCGAACAAGGTGCTCCAGAACCAGTGGCCATCACGGGTTTCCAGCACCTTGGGCGAGCGCTCGTCAAACTTGAACTGCTTCTTCACATAGAAGAGGCGACCCAGATACTCATCACCCAACTGGGCAGCCGTCAGCCATTGCGCGGCATCACCGGCCTGCGGGAAGATCACCTTGCCCTGGCTGCGATCTTCGTTCCACTCCAGCAAAATGCAGGCGCCACCACTGCGCATCTGCAATACGCAGGGCAGCAGCAAGGGAGAGATATCGGCCAGTGGCTGGATCACTTCACGGGCGGATAAACCGCCCCGCTCGGCAGCACGGCAAAAGAGTGCGGTAGTCAGGCGTCCGGAGACCAGTGGCAACCCGGTCGTCAGGGCATCCTGGCTGTTGGGCACACCATAAAAACGGGTCAAGAAGACCAGACACTCCAATAACTCATCAATACGACTTGTTTCTGCTTGCATAGCATCCTGTCACTGCATAAATGAGGCCGACACGAAGAATAACCACTCATATTATCCTGCAATAGCGACTCTCAACACCGAGTCACACTCCCACTGAGGTGCCTGTTCAGTAGATAAACCGGTCTGGATAAAGCGCAACCTTCCCCATATTTACCAGTCAGGAAACAATTGCAGCATGATTCATTATTGGTAAAGCATGATTTCATCGATGTCATGCTAACACGCTAACCAGAGTGAATGCCGATGTTAATTGATAACGACATTTTTTATGGCGCATCACTATATCAACCGAAACGTACCAAAACTATAGTTTACGGTATGAACTTTTTTATATAACCCTATGTTTTTTGTAAAAATAATAACTACGCACTCAATTATAGGTCAGGAAGTATGAAGGGTCTTCCCAGCGAGTGACCTTGCGGGCCGCTCAATGAGAGGGCTTTGGCAATGTCCGCCATGGCCGTCCAGCGATTTTCACACCAGACCGGCGCCAGCAGGGTCGGACGGCGCGCCGATGCCGAGATCCGGTGATACACCACCTCGGGCGGCGTGTGCTGGATCATGGCGACAGCTGCTTCCACATACTGCTCCAGCGTCAATACCTCAAGCCGCCCCGCTTGCCATGCCTTGCCAAGAGTACTGCCCTCAACCACATGAAGCGGATGCAGCTTGATCCCCTCAACGCCGGTCTCCACGATGCGATGCAGGGTATCGAGGCTGTCCATCGGCACTTCGCCTGGCAAGCCAACGATCAGATGAGCACATACCTTGATGCCACGCTGATGGGCACGTCTTACCGCATCCTCATAGGCGGCATAGCCGTGGCCGCGATTGATCCGTTGCAGGGTTTTGTCGTTGGCGCTTTGCAGCCCGAGCTCCAGCCACACCTCGTAACCCCGGGCCTGATAGCCCGCCAGCAGATCCAGCACCGCATCCGGCACGCAATCAGGGCGAGTGCCCACACAGAGCCCCACCATATCGCTCACCGACAGCGCATCTTCATACATACGCTGCAGATACTCGACCTCGGCATAGGTGCTGGTATAGGCCTGAAAGTAGGCGAGATAACGCTTGGCACGGGTGACTTCATCGCGGCGTGCCAGCAGTTGTTGCACCACGGAGAGTTGCTGGGCCGACTCGTCGGCAAAAGAGGAGACATTGCAGAAGGTGCAGCCACCGCGGCCCAGGGTGCCGTCCCGGTTCGGGCAGGTGAAGGCACCGTGGATGGAGAGTTTGTGGATCTTCTGACCGTGACGCTGCTTGAGATCCTGACCGAATGTATTGACGAGTTCGTGTAACTGCATGACACCTCCGCTAAAGGAGCGTCATTGTACGAGCTTGCGCAAAACAGGGGCTGAGCTGGATCAAGCTAGCGAAGGGGGCAAAACATATAAATATCCGGTCAAATTTGAATAAATATAGAGAAAAAGCGCAAAAAATGGAGTCTGGCAGATCGTTGATCATTCCAACAGTAAACGTTCATATGAAAATGAGACCCGATAACTCACTGTTGAACAATGAAAATTTCAAAGAGACCCGACAGCACACAATTGCAAGCATGGGATATTGAAAATGTGATCCCATCCGCTGTCGGCAACGTCGGGTTGGTAAAATTACTACATTCACCCACAGTCGCTGAGCGCACCATTGAACCTTTCAATGGCGATATATTTAACCAAAAAAATCAAATTATACAGAACAACCACATCACCCCAACCAATTAACCCCTCCAATCCGACATTTTGTTATGCGAATGTAACCATGAAGACAAACCTGACCTGCGATTGACCTCGTCAGAAAATCCCATTAGTTTGGAGATTCGCCACGTCAGGCAGACGGAACCACAAGAGCCAATCGCAATTTATGCAGTCAGGTGATGACTGTGCGATGCAAGGCCGAGCAAGGGAGAAATGCAATGTCACTATATGATCCAAAGCTGGAGAGGGATAACTGTGGCTTCGGCCTGTTGGCCCACATGGAAGGGGAAGCCAGCCACAAGCTTGTTCGTCTCGCGATGTCAGCATTGGCTCGCATGCAGCACCGCGGCGGGATCTCCGCCGATGGCAAGACCGGCGATGGCTGCGGTCTGCTGCTGCAAAAACCCGACAGCTTCTATCGCGCGGTCGCCGAAGAGAAGGGATGGCACCTTGGCCGCAAGTACGCGGTCGGCATGCTGTTTCTCAACCCCGACCCCGTATTGGCGCAAGCCACTCGCGACATCATCGACGAAGAGCTGGAAAAAGAGACCCTGAGTCTGGTCGGCTGGCGCAAAGTACCCGTCGATACCAATGTGCTCGGTCCTATCGCCAAAGCCTCCCTGCCCAGTATTGAACAGGTCTTTGTCAACGCGCCCCCCGGCTGGGTTGAACAGGATCTGGAGCGCCGCCTCTATATCGTGCGCCGCCGTATCGAGAAGCGCATCAACGACGACTACTTCTATATCGTCAGCCTCTCCAACCTGGTCACTGTCTATAAAGGGCTGTGCATGCCGGTGGACTTGCCGCGTTTTTATCTGGATCTCGCCGACATCCGCATGCAGGCGGCCATCTGCGTGTTCCACCAGCGCTTCTCCACCAACACCAGCCCGCGCTGGCCGCTGGCCCAGCCGTTCCGCTATCTGGCCCACAACGGCGAGATCAACACCATCGCCGGCAACCGCCAGTGGGCCAAGGCACGCAGCTACAAGTTTGCGACGCCGCTCATTCCCGATTTGCAGGAAGCGGCCCCCTTCGTCAACACCACGGGGTCGGATTCCTCCAGCCTCGACAACATGCTGGACCTCTTCCTCGCCGGTGGTATGGACCTGTTCCGGGCCATGCGTCTGTTGATCCCGCCTGCATGGCAAAAGCACCCGAACATGGATGACGACCTGCGCGCCTTCTACGACTTCAACTCCATGCACATGGAGCCGTGGGATGGCCCTGCCGGTATCGTCATGACCGACGGTCGCTACGCCACCTGCGCGCTGGACAGAAACGGCCTGCGTCCGGCCCGCTACGTCATCACCAAGGACAAGTTCATAACCTTGGCCTCTGAGGTCGGCACCTGGGACTACACCCCGGACGAAGTGCTGGAGAAGGGCCGGGTCGGCCCGGGCGAGCTGTTCGTGGTCGATACCAGCAACGGCAAGGTGTGGACCAGCTTCGAGATCGATGACGATCTCAAGAACCGCCACACCTACAAGCAGTGGATGGACAAGCACTGCACCAGACTGGTGCCATTCGAGCAGATGGACGACAGCCAGACCGGCCGTCGCGAATTTGCCGACGATCAGCTGAAAACCTATCAGAAGCTGTTTGGCTACTCCTTCGAGGAGCTGGATCAGATCATCCGGGTACTGGGTGAGAACGGTCAGGAAGCGGTAGGCTCCATGGGGGATGATACCCCGATGGCGGTGCTCTCCTCCGGCCCGCGCACCCTCTATGACTACTTCCGCCAGATGTTTGCGCAGGTGACCAACCCGCCCATCGACCCGCTGCGGGAAAACCACGTGATGTCGCTGGCGACCTGTATCGGTCGCGAGCAGAACGTCTTCAACGAGACCTTCGGCCACGCCCACCGGGTGCTGTTTCAGTCACCGATCCTGCTCTACTCTGATTTCCACCAACTGCTGGCACTGGAGGGTGAGTACTACCGTCATCAGGTAATCAGCCTCAACTTCAAGCCAGAAGAGGGGCTGGAAGCGGCCATCGTGCGCATCTGCGACGAGGCCAAAACTGCTGCCAAGAGTGGCACCGTGCTGCTGGTGCTGTCGGATCGCGATATCAGCGCCGACACCCTGCCGATCCCGGCCGCCATGGCGGTGGGCGCGGTACAGCGCACCCTGGTAGACAACAACTTGCGCTGTGACGCCAACATTCTGGTGGAGACCGCAAGCTGCCGCGATCCGCACCACTTCTCGGTGCTGCTGGGCTTTGGCGCGACCGCCATCTACCCCTATCTGGCCTACGAAACCCTGGCTAAACAGGTTGAAGAGGGCGTGCTCACCATGTCCCTGCGCCAGGCCATGGTCAACTACCGCAACGGCATCAATAAAGGGCTCTACAAGGTGATGTCCAAGATGGGCATCAGCACGGTCGCCAGCTACCGCTGCTCCCAGCTGTTCGAAGCGGTGGGCCTGGCCAAGTCGGTGGTCGATACCTGCTTCCGCGGTGTGTCGAGCCGTATTCAAGGCGCCGACTTTGCCGACATCCAGCAGGATCAGCACAATCTGGCCCGTCAGGCCTGGCTGGTGCGCAAGCCCCTCGCCCACGGCGGCCTGCTCAAGTTCGTCCACGGCGGCGAGTACCACACCTACAACCCGGATGTGGTGCAGACCCTGCAAACAGCGGTGCGCTCCGGCAACTATGCCGACTACAAAGAGTACGCGCGTCTGGTGAACGAGCGCCCGGTCGCCACCCTGCGTGACCTGCTGGCCCTGAAGAAGGTCGACAATCCGGTCGCGCTGGATCAAGTGGAGCCGGCCGACAAGCTGTTCCCCCGCTTCGACTCCGCCGCCATGTCCATCGGCGCCCTCGGCCCTGAGGCCCACGAGGCACTGGCTGTCGCCATGAACCGCCTCGGCGGTCAGAGCAACTCCGGCGAAGGTGGCGAAGATCCCAAGCGTTTCGGTACCGAGAAGAACTCCCGCATCAAGCAGGTGGCTTCCGGTCGCTTTGGTGTCACCCCCCACTACCTGATGAACGCCGATGTGGTGCAGATCAAGGTGGCTCAGGGCGCCAAGCCCGGCGAAGGTGGCCAGCTGCCCGGTGACAAGGTCACCGCCCAGATCGCCAAGCTGCGCTATTCCGTGCCCGGCGTGACCCTGATCTCACCGCCGCCGCACCACGACATCTACTCCATCGAGGATCTGGCCCAGCTCATCTTCGACATCAAGCAGATCAACCCGAGCTGTCTGGTGTCGGTGAAGCTGGTCTCAGAACCCGGCGTGGGCACCATCGCCTGCGGCGTGGCCAAGGCCTATGCCGACTTCATCACCATCTCCGGTTATGACGGCGGCACCGGCGCAAGCCCCCTCACCTCGGTCAAATATGCCGGTTCCCCGTGGGAGCTGGGTCTGGCCGAAACCCAACAGGCGCTGGTCGCCAACGGCCTGCGCCACAAGGTGCGGCTGCAGGTGGATGGCGGTCTCAAAACGGGTCTCGACATCATCAAGGCGGCTATCCTCGGCGCCGAGAGCTTCGGTTTTGGCACCGGCCCCATGGTGGCGCTCGGTTGCAAATACCTGCGTATTTGCCACCTGAACAACTGCGCCACCGGCGTTGCCACTCAGGATGAGAAGCTGCGTCGCGAACACTTCACCGGCTTGCCGGAGATGGTGATGAACTACTTCAAGTTCATCGCCGAAGAGACCCGCGAGCTGATGGCCCAGCTGGGCGTCACCCAATTGACCGACCTCATCGGCCGCACCGATCTGCTGGAAGCCCTGCCCGGCCTCACCGCCCGTCAGGCCAAGCTGGATCTCTCCGGTATTATGGCAAGACCCATCGCACCGGCAGGCTCCAGCCTGTTCAGCCAGCAGCACAACCCCACCTTCGACAAGGGGCCGCTCAACCTGCAAATGGTCGCGGATCTGCTGGAAGCGGTAGAAACCTCAAGCGGTGGCGAGTTCCGCTACGACATCCGCAACACCGACCGCTCGGTGGGTGCGCGCCTCTCCGGCGAGATCGTCAAACGCCACGGCAACCAGGGGATGGCGGCGGATCCGGTCAAGGTGCACTTCAACGGCACCGCAGGCCAGAGCTTCGGCGTCTGGAACGCGGGTGGCCTCGAGATGATCCTCACCGGTGACGCCAACGACTACGTGGGCAAGGGGATGACCGGCGGCAAGCTGGTGATCAAGCCCCATGTCGGCGTGGCGTTCAAATCCAACGAAGCGGCCATCATCGGCAACACCTGCCTCTACGGTGCCACCGGCGGCAAACTCTACGCCGCAGGCACCGCTGGCGAGCGTTTCGCAGTGCGCAACTCTGGCGCGCTGGCAGTGGTCGAGGGGATTGGCGACAACGGCTGTGAATACATGACCGGTGGCATCGTCACCGTGCTCGGTCAGACCGGCGTCAACTTCGCGGCGGGCATGACCGGCGGCTTTGCCTACGTGCTCGACGAGTGCGGCAACTTTGCCAAGCGCACCAACCCCGAGCTGGTGGAACTGCTGGACGTGGCGGATCTCGCCATCCATCAGGAGCACCTGCGCGGCATCATCACGGCGCACCTCAATGAGACCGGCAGCTCGCGCGCCGAGGAGATCCTGGCCAACTTCGACTCCTATGTGCCCAAGTTCAGGCTGATCAAACCCAAGTCCAGCGACGTGAAATCGCTGCTGGGTCACACCAGCCGTTCCAGTGCAGAACTCAGAATCCAGGCGCAATAAGGAGGGAACCCTATGAGCCAGAACGTATTTCAGTTTATCGATGTCCAGCGGGTCGACCCGCCTAAGAAGCCGCTCAAGATCCGCAAAATCCAGTTTGTGGAGATCTACGAGTCCTTCAATCAGCCGCAGGTACAGATGCAGGCGGATCGCTGCCTCGAGTGCGGCAACCCCTACTGCGAGTGGAAGTGTCCGGTCCACAACTACATCCCCAACTGGCTGAAACTGGCCAAAGAGGGACGCATTCTGGAGGCGGTAGAGCTCTCCCACCAGACCAACAGCCTGCCGGAGGTGTGTGGTCGGGTCTGCCCGCAGGATCGCCTGTGCGAGGGCTCCTGCACCCTCAACGACCGCTTCGGTGCGGTGACCATCGGCAACATCGAAAAATACATCACCGACAAGGCGTTCGAGATGGGCTGGAAGCCCGATCTCTCGAACGTGGTCAAGACCGGCAAGCGGGTCGCCGTCATCGGCGCGGGCCCGGCGGGTCTCGCCTGTGCCGATGTGCTGGCACGCAACGGCGTCACACCGGTGGTGTTTGACAAATATCCGGAGATCGGCGGCCTGCTCACCTTCGGCATCCCCTCCTTCAAGCTGGAAAAAGAGGTGATGCAGCGTCGCCGCGAGATCTTCCAGGGGATGGGCGTGGAGTTTCGGCTCGAGACCGAAGTGGGCAAGGACATCACCTTCGCCGATCTGCTCGGCGAGTTCGATGCGGTCTTCCTCGGGGTCGGCACCTACAAGTACATGAAGGGCGGCTTTGCCAACGAAGAGGCGCCGGGAGTCTATGACGCCCTGCCCTACCTCATCGCCAACGCCAACCGCTTGCTGGGTTTCGAGAAGGCGCAAGCCGACTATATCGACTTCGCTGGCAAGCAGGTGGTGGTTCTCGGCGGTGGCGATACCGCCATGGACTGCGTGCGTACCGCCATCCGCCAGGGAGCCGCCAAGGTGATCTGCGCCTATCGCCGCGACGAGGAGAACATGCCGGGCTCCAAGCGGGAGGTGAAAAATGCCCGCGAAGAGGGGGTTGAATTCATGTTCAACCTGCAACCGGTGGCGGTCGAGCTGGATGCCAGTGGTCGCACCGTCGGCATCAAGGTGGTGAGCACCGAGCTGGGTGAACCCGATGCCAATGGCCGCCGCAATCCGGTGGTTATCGAGGGCTCAGAACAGGTGCTGGCCGCCGATGCGGTGGTGATGGCGTTTGGCTTCCAGCCCAACCCCCAGCCCTGGATGGCGGAGTTCGGCATCGAGCTCGACAACCGGGATCGCATCAAGGCTCGTGAGCAGGCGGAATATGCCTTCCAGACCAGCAATCCCAAGGTGTTCGCCGGTGGCGATGCGGTACGCGGCTCCGATCTGGTGGTGACCGCCATCTATGAGGGGCGCAAGGCAGCCGAAGGGATCATGGATTACCTCGCTGTCTAACCTGCTATTCCTCAGTCAACGCAAAACAGAGCCCCGCCAGTGCGGGGCTCTTCTTTTCAAACTCGGAATTTAAGGCTCGGAATACTCGCTGGCAGCGTGTCACTTATCGCCCATCAACCTCGTCTGGGGAGCAACTAGATGCTCCAGCTCTCCGGCAACCGCTCGGTGAGGGTAGAGATGTACTCGAAGGTACGCGCCCGCTTGGGGGTAGTGAACATCTGGCGTGCGCTACCTGCTTCCACTACCTCACCCGCCTCCAGAAAGATCACCTGCTGCGCTATCTGGGCTGCCAGCCGCAAATCGTGGGTGGCAATCAGCATGGTGGTTCCCTCCCGGGCCAGCTGGCGCAGTACGGTCACCACCTCCTGAGCAAGCTCGGGATCCAGTGCCGAGGTGGGTTCGTCACAGAGCAGCACCTTGGGCGCTGGCGCCAGCGCCCTCGCAATGGCAACCCGCTGCTGCTGACCACCGGACAAGGTGGCAGGCACCGCCTCGGCCTTGTGCCTGAGCCCCACCTTGTCGAGCAGTTGCAAGCCGCGCGCCTGCGCTTTAGCCCTTGGCCACTTCAACACGGTTACCAGCCCCTCTATGACGTTTTCCAGTACCGTCATGTGCGGAAACAGCTGGAAATTCTGGAACACCATGCCGGTCTGCTGGCGCAATGCCAGCACGCTCTGGCGGGGTAGATGATGAGAAAAATCGAGTTCGCTTCCCCCCAGCACCAATTGCCCTGCATCCGGCCGCTCCAGCACATTGACGCAGCGCAACAGGGTGCTCTTGCCACTGCCTGAGGGGCCAATCAGGGCGGTCACACTACCCGCCACCATGGCAAGATCGATCCCCTTGAGCACCCGCTGCCCGCCAAACTGCTTCTCGATACCACGCAACAGGATCATAGGGCGGCCCCCCGGGTCTCTTTGTGGGTCAACTTGCGCTCCAGCCGGTCTTGCAAGGTGGAGAGCACCGAGCTGAACAGCAGGTAGATGATGGCCGTCTCTATGTAAAGGATCAGCGGCTCATAAGTGACGGAGGCGAGCCGCTGGGCAGCCTGAAACAGCTCGGGCACGGTCACTGCTGCCGCCAGCGAGGTGTCCTTCACCAGCGAAATAAAGGTGTTGGAAAGCGGTGGCACCGCAATGCGCGCCGCCTGCGGCAGGATCACCCGCCACATCACCAGGGGCCAGTTCATGCCAATCGAATAGGCCGCTTCCCACTGCCCTTTCGGGATCGCAGCCAGAGTGGCGCTGATGATCTCCGAGCTGTAGGCGCCGATGTTGAGGGTGAACCCGATCACCGCGGCGGTGAAGGCATCCAGCACAATGCCGGCACTCGGCAAGCCATAAAAAATCAGAAAGAGCTGCACCAGCAGCGGCGTGCCACGAATAAGCCAGACATAAAAACGAACCAGTGCCACCAATGGTGTCGGGCCATATAATCTGGCCAGCGCCACCAGCAAGCCGAGCAATATTCCCAAGACAAAGGTGATCAGGGTCAGTGGCACGGTAAAAATAAGCCCCGCGCTAAGCAGGGGCCAAAAAGAGTCGATCATTAACTGCAACCAGGCTGGCACGTTTATTACCTCGCTAGTTATTATTTTTCGGCAATATTATTGCGAGACATCAGTACCAAAATATTTAAGAGATATTTTCTGGTAGCTGCCATCCTGTTTGGCAGTGCGCAGTGCCTGATTGATGGCGGCCAGCAATTCCGGCTGTCCCTTGGCGAGCAACACTGCCGATTGATCCCCCTTCGCCTCGGTCGCCGCCACCCTCAATTTGGCATCCGGTTTCTGTTTCTTGAAGTCGAGGAAAGAGAGGCTGTCGTTGATGGTGGCATCCACTCGCCCGGTCAGCACCAGCTGCAGTGACTGGTTGAAGCCCTCGGTGGCGACCACCTCGGCGCCCGATGATTTCGCCAGCTGAGCAAAGTTGCTGGTGAGCGACTGGGATGATTTTTTACCCTTCAGATCCGCAAAGCTGTTGATGCTGTGATTATCGCTGTGCACCACGATCACCGCTTTGGAGGTGATGTAGGGATCTGAAAAATCATACTTTTTCAGCCGCTCCGGGGTGATGGCTACTTCGTTGAGCACCAGATCGTAGCGCTTGGCATCCACCCCGGCGATGAGGCCATCCCACTTGCCTTCGACAAACTCCGGCTTCACCCCAAGGCCTTTTGCAATCAGCTCACCAATCTCCACATCAAAGCCGACCAGCTTGCCGCTCTTGTCGTGATAGGTGAACGGAGGATAGGCACCTTCAGTGCCGATTTTGATCGCACCGGCACTCTGGATAGCGGCGAGGCTGGACTGGGCTTGCGCCGATGTCATCAAAGCCAGTGGAAGAGCTGCCAGTAAAAACAGGGAGTGCAGTTTTTTCATTATTCACCTCGTTATATTTGTAAACATCCAGCACGCTTGCCAACGATAATCCGGATTACCATGCAATTATTATTTTGAATCCTGCTGCTGCCAGCACCATTTAATCGGGTCACGCCACATATACGATGACTGCCAATTAACGATTGCACTTGGCGGCACCAGCAAAACATAACGCGGTGGTTCCCGTTGCCAAACCATGAAATATGAGGATGTTTAGTGAAATAATGAATAACGGAAAAGCAGTCCCGCATTCGCTACTGATTGCGGGGCACACTGTTTATTCATGATAAAAAAACACACTGCCAGCCCGATACCAAATCCAGGCCATCACCTGATCACAAACACACCACCAGCCACTCCCCCTTGCCGACCGGCACCAGCGAGGTGGCAAAGGCTGGGTCCTGCCCGACCTCGTCCATCCACTCCGCCATCTCGCTGCGATGGGAGATGGCGTTATCGACCACCAGCAAGCCACGGGGCGCCAGCAGGCGGCGGATCTGCGGCCACCATGCCCGGTAGTGCTGACGATCCGAATCGAGGAAGATGAGCTGATACCCGGCTTGCGGCAAGGTCGGTAGCAGCTCGCCCGCGTCCCCTGCCAGCAGGGTGATCCAGGGGCTCAGTCCTGCCCACTGAAAGTTGTCATGGGCCAACACGCGCTTATCCTCATCAAGCTCGATGGTGGTGACATGACCCTCCAGCCGGCGCACCGCCTCTGCCAGCCAAAGCGTGGAGTAACCATTTGAGGTGCCGATCTCCAGCACGGCCTGCGCCCTGCGGATGTGCACCAGCACTGACAGCAACTCCCCCGTGTCGCGGGTGATGTTGAGCAGCTTGCGGTGGCGTGCCTGCTGCATGCTGTCATTGCGCTCGCCAAGCTGCTCCAGCTGGCGTTTTAACTGCTCCAGTTCCATCGATATCCCTTTCGTCCTTGCCAGAAACCGCTCGAGCTATCCTCTTGGTTTGGCCTTTGGGAGTCAAATGATTGCTTTTAAACGCCATTCCGAGCGCAAAGGATGAGAAAATGACAACCATTTGAGGCAGAATTTGTGACGTCTATCTGTTACACTTCGCGCCCGCCATTTTCCGGCTCACTCTCTGACTTGATGTCAGGCGCAGCCGTCGGTGGTTACAACCTCCGTCTCGCTCATGCCGAGCTAACCAAGCCAAACACAGCCCAGCTGGAACACAGGAACCCATTATGAGATTTGAATCGTTCGATTTTGCCCCCGAGATTTTGCGTGCTGTCTCAGATTGCGGTTATCAGGAGATGACCCCTGTGCAGCAACAGGCGATCCCGGCCATTCGCCGTGGCCGCGATGTGCTGGCCAGCGCCCAGACCGGTACCGGCAAGACCGCTGCCTTCGCCCTGCCCATTGTGCAGCGTCTGGTAGACAATCCGGCCCCGGCCCAGCCTTCCAACGCCCGGGTGCTGATCCTGACCCCGACCCGCGAGCTGGCGGCTCAGGTGGCGAGCAACATCAATGACTTCGCCAAGTATCTCGATATCACCACCATCACCATCGTCGGCGGTGGCAAGCAGGACGTGCAGGCCAGAAAGCTGAAAGCGGGCGCTCACATCATTGTGGCCACCCCGGGCCGTCTGCTGGAGCACCTCACCGCCTGCAACCTCAGCCTCTCCGGCGTCGAGTGTCTGGTGCTGGATGAAGCGGATCGCATCCTCGACATGGGCTTCAGTGCCGATGTGCAGAAGATCTTGCAAGCGGTCAACAAGACCCGTCAGAACCTGCTGTTCTCCGCGACCTTCTCCGATGCGGTGAAGAAGCTGGCCAACCTGATGCTGGACCGCCCGCAGATCGTCAGCGTCAACAAGCAGAACTCCACCGCCGACACCGTCAGCCACACCGTCTATCCGGTCGAGCAGAAGCGCAAGCGCGAGCTGCTCTCCGAGCTGATTGGCAAGCAGAACTGGCAGCAGGTGCTGGTGTTCGCCAGTACCCGCGAGAGCTGTGATGTGCTGGTCGAGGAGCTGAACCTCGACGGCATCAAATCCGCCGTGGTCCATGGCGAGAAGGCCCAGGGCAACCGTCGCCGTGCCCTGCGCGAATTCATGGAAGGCAAGGTACGGGTTCTGGTCGCCACCGAAGTGGCCGCCCGCGGTCTGGACATCCCGGATCTGGAATACGTGGTCAACTACGATCTGCCGTTCCTGGCGGAAGATTACGTGCACCGCATCGGCCGTACCGGTCGTGCCGGCAAGCGCGGCATGGCCATCTCCTTCGTCAGCCGTGAAGAGGAGCGCACCCTGCTGGAGATCGAGGCCCTGATCGGCCAGAAGATCCGCCGCATCATGGTGCCGGGCTACGAGGTGAGCAGCCGTGACGAGCTGATCAAACAGCTGCAGGAGCGTCGCCGTTTCGGCAAGCGCCCGCAGCGTGAAGATAACGCCGTGGCTCAGGTGATGGCCGAAGCCAAACTGCAGGGTCAGCGCCTCAAGCGTCTGGCCGCCGCCAAGAAGCCCCGTCAGCCGAAATAAGGCGGGCAGTTGCTCTATTGAACCGCAAAGGCGCCACTGGCGCCTTTGCTATCTCTGTCATCGGTGTTGACCTGTGGTGGTCAACTCAAGGATTGCTTATGACCTCTCCTACCTATAATCAGGCCCTGTTCGAGATGGCCACCCAGAGCCTGGCCGAACTGGCTCGCACCGCCGAACAAAAAGCGGGCAAGCGCACCCCGGCGCAAGAGAGCCACTTTCTCTGTACCTGGATGGCCGACTCCCTCAAGGAGAAACGCTTCTCCCGGCTGGTGATGGAAGATTTGAAAGATTGGGTACAGCTTGGCCGCACGCTGGGAGCGGGCGCCGATCTCAAGGGATTGCTGGAGCGCATCGCCTTCCAGTACCAGTGTGCCATGACCAATCCGCAGCAACTGGGAGCCAAGCTGGCGGCGCTGCTGGAAGAGCTGGCAGCGGCAGGCTGGCTGGTGCTGACCGAGAGCGAAGTGAACGCCAAGCTGCGCCTGCAATCGGGCGGTCAGCCGAATCTGGTGGTAAGCCATAGTGAATATGCAGGCCACATCGAGGCGGGTGAGCTTGTCAAACCCCTCACCCTCTATGTGCGCGGTGACGAGAAGGTATTGGCCGAAGCGGCCTTCAAGCACGGTCTGCTGCTGAGCCAGGGCAACAAGAAAACCACCCTGGTCAAACACCACAAGGCCTACCGGCTGATGCCAGATAACGCCCAACCGGCGCTGGCACTGCTGAGCGAGGCTCGCCAGAGCGCCTGATCCCGCCAGTGTGCAGCAATAAAAACGGCAGGCCCTTGTGCAGGGTCTGCCGTTTTTTATTGTTCGATCTTCGGTGATGAGGTCTGGTAGTCGCTTAGCGGATCTTGATGCCAATCTGGCCCGCGTCACACCACTCGAACATCACCTCCTCGCTCTTGCCACAGCAGCTACCGCCACAAACCCGGCTCTCGCGCTTGATGACCCGCCCCTTGCGCATCCAGACGCCGAGCATGGCCTCCACCGCATCTTCCGAGGTGTGGAAGTGGCGAGCCAGATCGCGCCGGCTCACCTTCTGCTGCGCGGCGAGGTAATCCCCCAGCTCGCGCAGGATCATAAGGTCACCACCTTGCGGGCGACGATGTCACCGTGACGGCGACCAGCCCACCAGAGCAGCACCAAAGAGAGGCCGTAGCTGACGATCCAGAACAGGCTCTGCTCCGGGTGAGCAGCAAAGGTGGCCACCTGATAGAATACGGTGGCGCACATAAAGGCCATGTAATTGCACCATACCGCCGTCATCAGCGCCCACTGGCGACCGGTTTCCCGCACCAGCGCGCCCATGGCAGCAGCACAAGGCATGTAGAGCAACACGAACAGCAAGTAGGAGAAGGCACCGGCCGCCCCGTCGAAGTGGGTCTGCATGTTGCCGTAGGTGGAGACATCGACCTCCTGCGCTTCGGCAGCTGCCTGCTGATCATCCAGCTCACCGACAGACAATCCCATGGGGTCGCTCGGGTTGATCTCCGCCAGATTGGCCGCCACGGCGTCGATCGCCTCGTGGAAACTGGCCACCAGCGAGAACTCGCTCTCCTCCTCTTCACCACCACCAGCACCGGCGTAGAGGCTGTTGAGGGTACCGACCACCGCCTCTTTGGCGAAGATACCGGTGACGATACCGACCGTGGCCTGCCAGTTGTCATCGCGCACACCGATGGGGTGCAGCACCGGCGTCACCGCCTGGCTTATCTTGCTCAGTACCGAGCCCTCTTGATCCTGATGGCCGAAGCTGCCATCGGTACCCAGCGAGTTGAGCACGCTCAGCACGGCGACTACCAGTACGATGGTTTTACCGGCGCCAAAGACGAAGGATTTCAGCTTCTGCCAGGTCTTGATGGCAACGTTGACCGGACGCGGCCACTCGTAATCCGGCATCTCCATCAGCATGGAGTCGCTCTTGCCCGGCAGCAGGGTGTTGCGCAGCAACAGGCCGGTGAGCACCGCCACCACAATACCGATGAGGTAGAGACCGAACACCAGGTTCTGACCGGATTCGGGGAAGAAGGCCACCGCAAACAGGGCGTAAACCGGCAGACGGGCACCACACGACATGAAAGGCGCCATGGCGGAGGTCATCAGCCGCTCCCGCTCGGAGTTGAGGGTACGGGTCGCCATCACCGAGGGGACGGTACAACCAAAGCCCATCAGCATTGGCACGAACGCCTTGCCCGGCAGACCGAGGCGGCGCATCAGGGCATCCACCACGAAGGCGGCGCGGGCCAGATAGCCGGAGCTCTCCAGCACCGCGAGGAACAGATAGAGGCAGCCAATCACCGGAATAAAGGTGGCCACGGTCTGCAAGCCGACGCCGAAACCATCAGCCAGAATGGCGCCCAGCCACTCGGGCGCATGGATCAGCCCCAGCAGGTGGTGCACCCCATCGACAAACAGGGCGCCGCCCATGATGTCGAAGAAGTCGATAAAGGCGCTGCCGACGTTGATGGCAAACAGGAACATCAGGTACATGACAAACAAAAAGAAGGGGATGCCAATCCAGCGATTGAGCAGCACCCGATCCAGCCATTCGCTCTGGGCCTCGGTGAGCTTGCCCTTCTGCTGGCGCGCCTGTTGTACCCACTGGTGGATATGACCGTAGCGGATATCCGCCAGTTGCAGATCGATATCCTGCCCCTGATGGGCGCGGGCGACCACATTGTGGGCGGCGGCCTGCTGACCGGGCAGCAGGGTCTCCTGCATCACCGGATCCTCTTCCAGCAGGCGCAGGGCGCGACCACGGGCAGTGAGGTGGTGCGGGGCGAGCAGGGTCTCCAGCTCCGCCAGATCGTTTTCAAGAGAGTGACCATAATCGAGCTGCAAGGCCGCTTGCGGCTGACCGATAAACTGCCGGATCTGCTGCTTGAAGGCGGCAACCTGCTTGCTGTTGTGGGCCGAGAGGGCCACCACCGGGCACCCGAGGGATTTGCCGAGCTTGCTCTCGTCGATGACGATGCGGCGCTTTTGCAGGATATCCAGCTTGTTGAGCACCACCACCATGGGCAGGCCCAGTTCACGCAGTTGTAGCGTAAGGTAGAGGGAGCGCTCCAGATTGGCGGCGTCGATGACGTTGAGCAGCAGGTCGGGCTGTTGGCCCTGGGCAAAGCGGCTGGCGATCTGCTCGTCCAGACTGCCATCCTGACTGGCCAGGCTATAGATGCCGGGCAAATCCATCAGCTTGAAGTGATGCTCACCCGCGCTGAACTCACCCATCTTCTTGTCGACGGTGACACCACTCCAGTTGCCCACTTGTTGGCGGGCGCCGGTCAGGGCGTTGAACAGTGAGGTCTTGCCGCTATTGGGGTTACCTACCGTTACCAGGGAGTAATTCATACCGGTTCGACCTCGATAGTGCTTTGACCAAGACGATTGTTTTGTGAGGTGTGTTTCATACCAGCTCGACCTCGATGTGCTGTGCCAGACTCTTTTGCATGGAGAGGCAGATCCCCTGGCACTGGATCTGGAGCGGGTCCCCCAAGGGGGCGGAGCGCAGATAGATGACTTCAGTCTGGGGCAGCAGGCCCATCACCATCAGCTTGCGACGCAGCGGCCGTGCCAACTGGTTCATATTCTTGATGCGAGCACTCTGTCCCGGCGACAACTGCGTGAGTACCATGACTGACTCCTGAAGTTAAACAATAATAATTCGCTTTTACTTGGGGCATTATAAGCTGTGTCTTCAACTTTTATTTGAGTAAAATCAAACTCCGCTTAGCTAACCGATAAAGTATTGCCATGAGTCACGACAACAACAGCCGCCTCGTTTACAGCACAGATGGCGGCATGATCAAGGAGCAGAGTGCTCCCCAATCCGCCTCCCCCT
Source organism: Aeromonas sp. QDB62 (assembly GCF_027705695.1). Taxonomy (NCBI): domain Bacteria; kingdom Pseudomonadati; phylum Pseudomonadota; class Gammaproteobacteria; order Aeromonadales; family Aeromonadaceae; genus Aeromonas; species Aeromonas sp. QDB62. The sequence goes on from NZ_JAPDCD010000044.1 coordinate 25,943, forward strand.
TCCCCACCGACGGCACCGTGCGCATTCGCCGCGAGACCAAGGGACGCAAGGGCGCCGGGGTGATCACCATTCATGGCGTACCCGCCGATCAGCAGAAAGCCATGGCGACCCTGCTCAAGAAAAAATGCGGCACCGGTGGCGGTATCAAGGAGGGGGTGATCGAGATCCAGGGGGATAAACGGGACCTGATCAAGGCCGAGCTGGAGAAGGCCGGTTTCAGCGTCAAGCTGGTGGGGGGCTGATCCCCTTGTCACCCATGCGGTTTTTCCCTAGAATGCCCGCTCCCATCGAGGGGGAGTAGTCTCGCACGCCGATTCCATCCTTTGCATGAATACCGGCCTGCGACCCTGATCAACATACTTGGTGCCAACTCACCATGGTCAGGGTGATCCATGCCAGTCATGGATTTGACAAGACCTTTGACGGGCCAGTGCCAATACCGGGGACGGATGGCGCAGGCTTGTCTTTGGTTTATAACAATTCCGTCCCCCGGTCATCTTTATGGAAGCCTTGTTAACCTCAACCCTCAGCGTTGCCATTGCCGAAATCGGCGATAAAACCCAGCTGTTGGCGTTGCTGCTCATCTGCCGTTTTCGCAAGCCCTGGCCCATCATCGCCGGCATGCTGGCGGCAACCCTGCTCAACCATGCGGGCGCCGCCTGGATTGGCGAGTTCATCAGCCGCTGGCTCGATCCCAAGATAATGACCTATCTGGTCGCCATCGCCTTTATCGCCATGGCTATCTGGATCCTGGTGCCGGACAAGATGGATGACGAGGAGAGCTCGCTGGATAAATACGGCCCCTTTATGGCCACCTTCGTGCTCTTCTTCATCGCCGAGATCGGGGACAAGACCCAGATCGCCACCGTGCTGCTGGCCGCCAAGTATGACTCGCTGGTGCAGGTCATCACCGGTACCACCCTCGGCATGATGCTGGCCAACGTGCCGGTGGTGCTGATCGGCAAGCTGGGGGCAGACAAGCTGCCGCTCAAGGGGATCCGCATCGCCTGCGCCATCCTCTTCGTCGGCCTCGGGGTGAGCACCCTAATCTTTGCCTGATCGCCTTTTCCGCTGACCAAGCCCTCCACTTCGGAGGGCTTTTTTGTTTGCTGCCTTATTTGTTGCTTTGTTTGCTGCTTTGTCTGTTGCGTAACCCGCTGTCGCAACCACCAGCCTTACAGCCAAGGGGCAGTGCACGGTTGCGGGTGCCTCATGCCATAATGGGGCAAACCTCGTGGAGTCCCCCCATGCACAACGTATCAAGAGAGACGCTACTCGAATGGATCAAACAAGGACGGCTGGCACCAGAGAAGCTGGCGGACGCCCTGACCCTCACCGATCTGCCCCCCCCTCCGGCGCGCTGGCAGTGGCTGTTTGACCGGCTGCTGCTTTGGCTCGGTGCCCTCTGCATCGGGGCCGGACTGGTCTTCTTCGTCGCCTTCAACTGGCAAGAGCTGGGCCGGGTCTCCCGCCTCGCCCTGCTGGAGGCGCCACTGCTCGCCATGCTGCTTCTGCTGTGGCGCAAACCGCTGGGGGATACTCCCCGTCAGGCGCTGCTGCTTGCTGTCGCCCTCAATATCGGCGCCCTGCTGGCGCTGGTGGGCCAGACCTACCAGACCGGTGCCGATCCCTGGCAGCTGTTCGCTACCTGGGCGCTGATGCTGGTGCCACTGGCGGTATTTGGCCAAAGCCCGCTGCTCTGGACCTTAAGCTGGTTGCTCGGCCAGCTGGCGCTGGTGCTCTACTGGCGGCTCGGCCTGTTCGCACTCTTCTTTACCTTCGATGAAGAGGGTCTGGGCTGGTGCCTTACCCTGCTCAACGCCGCCCTCTGGGGTCTGCTTCTGCTGGCACCGGCCCGCTGGCGCCTGATGCCAAGCTGGCTGGCGGGTCTGGCTGCTGGTCTGGGGGCCACCCTGCTCACCCTGCTGGCGCTGTTTGATGCCGCCTCACCGCTGGTGTGGCCGCTCTGGTTTGGCTGGCTCGCCGCGGCCTATGCCCTGTGGCACCACAGATTTATCGCCGGACTCGCCATGGGGTGCCTCAGTCTGATTGCCGTCATCCTCGCCACCCTTGGTAAATGGATGGAACCCGACATCAACGGCTTCTTGCTGCTGAGCCTGATCGCCATCGGTCTTTCTGTCACCGCCGCCCGCTGGCTGCAACAACAACGGAGGTCTCATGAGTGATCTGACCCTTTGGCAAGCGCTGCAACAGGCCAATCTGGTGGAAGGGGAGATGCCCCGTGACACCCAGCCCCACTGGTCGAGCCGTTTTATGCTGGGGCTGGTGGGCTGGATTGCCGCCCTGTTCCTGCTCTTTTTCCTGTTTCTCACCTTCGAGCAGCTGACCCGCGAGGCCAACAGCGCCCTGCTGCTGGGGGCCGTGCTGCTGGCGGGAGCCTACGCCCTCAATCGCAGCCAAAGCGGCGATCTCTGGGATCAGTTCGTGCTGGCACTCACCCTGGCGGCCGATGCCTGGCTGCTCTATGGCCTGCTCGATCAGCTGGATCTCCATCACGCCCTGCTCTGGTTCGGTCTGTGCCTGCTGTCGTTCGCCATCGCCGTGCTGTTCGATCACTGGCTGGTGCGGCTGTTTCACAGCGTGGCGGCAGCCCTGCTGCTCACCCTTGGTCTCGCCTGCCTCGGGCTGCAACTGCTGGCGCTGCCGCTGGTGATGGCGGCCATCACCTTCTGCTGGCTGCGGGCTGATAGTGATCCAGAGCGCCACCAGCTCTACCACTCCATCACCCTGGGGCTGGCCCTCTCGCTGCTGGTGCTGGGGCGTCTGCACCAGCCGCTGTGGGATAGCGGCAGCAGCATGCTGGACGAGCTGGGGCTGTCGCGCCTGCCGCTCTGGCTCAATCCATTGCTCTGCGCCGCCCTGTTGCTGGCGGTGATGGTGAAACTGAGGCTCCCCCTGCTGTTTGGCCTGCCACTGGTGCTGATCAGCGCCATCATCCCCGGCATGGGGGCGGGCGCACTGGTACTGACCCTCGGGTTTTATGCCGGTAGTCTGGGGCTGATGACCCTTTCAGCCCTGCTGCTGCTCGGTTATGGCTCCCTCTACTACTACGATCTGGGGCTCACCCTGATGACCAAATCCTGGCTGCTGCTGGGCTCCGGCATCCTGCTGCTGGGTGCCCGCCAGCTGCTCACCACCTTCGCGGCAAGGAGCGATTCATGAAACCCGTCACCCGACAGCTCGCCCTGTTGCTGAGCGGCCTGGCCATCGTGGCGGGCATCAATGCCACCGTCTGGCGCTATGAGCGCGCCATGAGCAGCGGCGAAGTGGTGCTGCTGCGACTCGCCCCGGTCGATCCCCGCTCCCTGATGCAGGGGGATTACATGCGGCTGAACTATGAGATTGCCCGCGAGCTGGCCAGCAGCGATGCCCGTGAAAAGGGCCGCGATACCCTGGTGATCCGCCTCGATGCCCATCAGGTGGCAACTCTGGTGGCCGCTGGCAAGCCGGAGCGGCTCGCCAGCGATGAGCGGCTATTGCAGGTGCATCAGAGCGAGCGGCAGTGGCAGATTGGCCCCGATGCCTACTTCTTTGAAGAGGGTACGGGGGATCAGTATCAAGCAGCCCGCTACGGCGAATTCCGGCTGCAAGCCGATGGCAAGACCCTGCTGGTGGGGCTGCGGGACGAGGCTTACCAGCCCATCGGGCAGACCCGCGCCCGCTGGTAATGGCAGTGAGTGGCTATTTACGCTGTTCATGGTCACACTCAATACAAGGTTGATCGCTAAGGATGTTCCCAATGAGGATATGGCTGATCTGTCATCTGTTGCTGCTCTGCTGGGCCTCGGCGGCCCGGGCTGATCTGGGCAAGCTCGAGTACCTCACCGAAGAGTACCCCCCCTACAACTTCAGCGATCCGCAGGGCCAGCCCACCGGCCTTGCGGTCGATCTGCTGCAGATGATCTGGCAACACAGCGGCGTGGCGCCCCAGCCGGTACGCATCCTGCCCTGGGCGCGCGGTTATTACTTGCTAACCCAGAAGCCCAACGTGGTGCTCTTCTCCACCGCCCGCACCCTGGCGCGGGAAGATCTCTTCAAGTGGGTGTGCCCCATCGGCTACTCGGAGTACATCCTGCTGGGCCGCAAGGCGCAAAACATCACTCTCGACTCGGTGGACCAGATGAGTCAGTACAAGATCAGCGCGGTGCGCTCGGACGCCGCCGAGCAACTACTGCTCAACAACGGCATGGATGACAACAACATCATCTCGGCCAACCGCCTGTCGCAGGGGTTGAAGATGCTGCTCTCCGGTCGCGCCGACCTGCTCGCCACCAGCAAGCTGGCGGGATATGACGCCATCCGCGAACTGAAGCTGAGCAGCGACGACTTCAACGTAGCCATGGTGCTGAGCGCCGAGCAGCTCTGCTACGCCTTCAGCCGTCAGGTACCCGACAGCGAGATCACCCTCTTTCAGCAGGCCTTGACCCGCGCTCTCGCCTCGGAAGAGTTTCGCAAATTGCAGGCCAAATACCTGCCGGTGCGCTGAGCACTCACTCACCCGATGGGCAGCAAGGCGCTGCCCATTTTATGAATGAAAGATGCAATAGAGGTGGCTAGCTATTCCCGCCGCGAGCAGTCAAACTGACCAACATCTTTGATTGGCAAGGATTTTCCCGTGCGAACATGGCACTTCTTTCACCTGCTGCTCCTGTGGACGACCTTCGCTCAGGCGGATCCGGGCAAGCTCGAATACCTCAGCGAAATCTCCCCCCCTTATAACTTCAGTGACGAACGGGGCCAGCCCACCGGTCTGTCGGTCGAGCTGCTGCAACTGATCTGGCAGGCGCGCGGCATGGCGCCCCAGCCAATCCGCATTCTGCCCTGGGCCCGTGGCTACAACCTGCTGCAACAAAAACCCAATGTGGTGCTGTTTGCCACCGCCCGCACCCCGCAGCGGGAGCCGCTCTTCAAGTGGGCCTGCCCCATCGATCACTCGGAGTTTGTGCTGCTGGAGCGCAAGGGTGACAACATCACCCTCGACTCGGCAGCGCAGCTTGGCCACTACAAGATCGGGGTGGTGCGCGCCACCGTCTCCAAGCAACTGCTGCTCGATCGCGATATCGATGAGCACCAACTGATGCAAGCCAACCGGCTCACCCAGGCGGCCAAAATGCTCATCTCCGGTCGCGCCGATCTGTTTGCAACCAACAAACTGGTGGGCTACCAGACCCTGCAGCAGCTCGGCTTCAAGCCGGATGACGTTCATATTGCCTTCGTGCTGGATGCCACACCGCTCTGCTACGCCTTCAGCCGTCAGGTGCCCGACAGCGAGGTCGCCCTCTTCCAGCAGGCGCTGACCCGGGTCGTCGCGTCAGCGGATTTCTCGGCCTTGCAAACCAAATACCTGTCGCTGCGCTAACGCCCTGATCGCCGCCGACAGATGGCGCGGGATGACAGCGAGCTCCTGCACTTTTATTACCAAACATGTCCTGTCGCCTTGGCGAAATCGGTCAGCTTGGTCACACTTGAGCATGATATTCCCTTGATCAGGATGGCAAAAATGAAAGCATGGATTGGATTGGCCGGGGCGCTGCTGGCCACCCTCGCACAGGCGAGTCCTGAGCTCGGCAAACTGCACTACCTCACCGAAGAGTACAAACCCTACAACTACGCCGATGCCAGCGGCACCCCTGCCGGCCTCGCGGTCGAGCTGCTGCAACTGGTGTGGCAGAAGACCAACACCCCGCCGCAGCCCATCACCATCATGCCCTGGGCGCGCGGTTACTACCTGCTGACCCAAAAGCCCAATGCGGTACTCTTCTCCACCGCTCGCACCCAGGCGCGGGATCCCCTGTTCAAGTGGGCCTGCCCCATCGGGTATGCCGAGATCGTGCTGGTGGGGCTGGCCGAGCGCAATATCACCATCACCAAGCTCGACGATGCCAAGGCGTTCAATATCGGGGCGGTGCGGGCCGATGTGGGGGAGCAACTGCTGCTCAACAACGGCTTTGACGAGACCAAACTGATGGCCGCCAACCGGCTGGCACAGGCGCTGAAGATGCTCACCTCCGGCCGGGTCGATCTGGTCTCCACCAACAAGACCACCATGGAGCAGCTGATCGTCGAGCAAAAACTCGACCCCGCCCGCTTCAAGGAGCAGTGGGTACTGAGCTCCGAGCAGTTCTGCTTTGCCTTCAGCCACCCGGTGAGCGATGCGCTTGTCAGAGAGTTCCAGACCGGCTTGACCCAGGTGCTGGCGAGCAGTGAATACCCGCTGCTGCACAGCAAATATTTCCCGGCGCCTGCGCCAGCCAACACTGAACAGGCCAAAACCGGGACAACCAACTAGCTCGCACAGCGCCAATACAGAGGGGCCCGATATGGGCCCCTCCGGTTTTGTGGCTCGCCACACTCAATCGCGCACGGCCTGTGCGTTGTTGTCGAGCACTCTCCTTGGGCTATTCACCTTGGGTTGACCACTTCTGGTTACTTGCACAGCCCTTTACGTTCAACCACGCACCAGCGCCGCAGCGGCCAGCTTGTGACGGGCGATAAGCCGTTCGATATCCAGCCCCTCGATGGCGCCATCCACCACCCGCCACTTGCCGCCCACCATCACCCGATCGGCCCGCTCGGCGCCGCACAAGATCAGCGCCGCGATGGGGTCGTGACTGCCGCTAAAGCGCAGATCATCGAGCTTGAACAGCGCCAGATCCGCCTGCTTGCCGGGCAGCAGCTCGCCGAGATCGCCGCGCCCCAGTAACTTGGCTGAGCCACGGGTCGCCCACTCCAACACCTTGCGCGGGGTGATGCGCTCGGCGCCGTAGCGCAGCCGCTGCAGATAGAGCGCCTGACGGGCCTCCTGCATCAGGTTCGAGGCATCGTTGGAGGCCGAACCATCCACGCCCAATCCTACCGGTGCTCCGGCCGCTTCGAGATCCAGCGTCGGGCAGATACCGGAGGCGAGCCGCATATTGGAGACCGGACAGTGGCACACCCCGGTGCCCGCCGCCCCCAGTCGCGCAATCTCGTCCGGATTGAAGTGGATACCGTGGGCCAGCCAGGTGCGATCCCCCAGCCAGCCCACCTTCTCCAGATAATCGACGGTGCGCAGACCAAAACGTTCGAGGCAGAACGCCTCTTCATCCAGCGTCTCCGCCAGATGGGTATGCAGCCGCACATCGAGCTCGGCGGCGAGCTTCGCGCTCTCCACCATGATCTCCTCGGTTACCGAGAAGGGGGAACAAGGGGCCAAGGCAATCTGGATCTGCGCCCCGGCGCCGCGCTGGTGGTACTGGCGCACCAGCCGCAAACTGTCATCGAGGATCTGCTGCTGCCCCTGCACCGTGTGGCGCGGCGGCAAGCCCCCCTCATCTTCGCCCAGACTCATGGAGCCGCGGGTCAGCATGGCGCGCATCCCCAGCTCACGCACCGTCTCGACCTGAATATCGATGGACTCCTCCATCCCGCGCGGGAAGAGGTAGTGGTGATCCGCAGCCGTGGTGCAGCCCGAGAGCAACAGCTCCGCCATCGCCACCTTGCTCGCCAGCGCCAACGCGTCCGGTGTCAATCTGGCCCACACCGGATAGAGGGTCTTGAGCCAGGGGAAGAGCGGCTGATTGACCACCGGCCCCCAGGCGCGGGTCAGGGTCTGGTAGAAGTGGTGGTGGGTATTGATAAGGCCCGGCAGCACCACATGGTCGCGTGCATCGAACAGCTGATCGCACGGCCGGGCTGGCTGCTGGCCCGCCGCCAGCACCTCGCTGATGAGATTATTTTCAATCACCAGCCCGCCGCGACCATCGACGGCCTCGGGGGTAAAGGTGGCAAGGGGGTTTTTAATCCAGATACGGGTAGCGGACATGGCCGGCGCCTCCATCAATCATACATAGGGGTGAGCCAGCTCAGTTATACCCTGTCTGCTGATCCAGAGGCGGCGCAGCGCCGCAGTGGCCCCAGTCTACCCGGCGATGGCAAAAAATCTGTGAGCCTCGTTTTAAATCAAGGTGATAGCCCCTCCCCTCGCGGGTTACCCCACCGCCCTGCCAGTACCCAGCCACGACAGCCATTGATTGAACACCCAGTCTGAAAAGTGTGCGCCAGCGCAAAAAAGCCTCTGGTCTCTGATAGTTGCGTGATGGCCGCCATAGTTAAGCGCTCAATGAATCCGTAAGATATCCAGCGGCGCCTGTTGGCCCCCTCTCGTGATCAATGGTCAACGGCGCAATCTGGTAGCGACAGTCAGGGGCGGTAGCAACTTTAGCGGAGACCAGCCGGTCTCCCGCCCCTGCGCCAGGGTGCGAGGGTTGCACCCTCGACGGCTTGCCCGTCAGCCACCGGGGCTATGCCCATGCCCCCATGCGCGGGGGACGCTTGGGGCAATGGGTAAGGTCGAATCGGGTCGAATTGGGTCGAGTATGGTCGATTAGCGAAGCGTAATCGTCCGCGGTAACCGTCCCCTCTCCCCCTGCGGGAGAGGGCTAGGGTGAGGGGTCACTAGCCTGATGGGCATGGCTTCGCCAGTAGGGTCGGTAGGGACGATTAACGCAGCGTAATCGTCCGCGATAACCGTCCCCTCTCCCCTTGCGGGAGAGGGCTAGGGTGAGGGGGACGGTAACGTCATTGCATAGCGGAATATCGCCCCCCTAATTGGCATGGCTTCGCCATGCAGGACACGAGGACTCCGTCCTCGACGGGGTTTCGCCGCCGCTGCGCGGCTTGGCGAGTGACTTTTCTTTGCGTGGCCAAAGAAAAGTCACCAATCGAGCGGCCACCCCCACTTGTTCGCCCTCCTGCGTCGGGTTCCCTCGGTTCACCCGTTTGTCCAACGGCACGCGCCGATGGGCCATCCCTGGCCCAGCGGCGCTCGCTCGGCGTCCTGCCTCGCGGCCTGGACAAACGGGCTCACCTCGGCGAACAACAGGGGGCAACCCCGAACCTTCAGCACCGAGGCAAGTTAAAAGTACCCTGTGATATTCGGGGCAACGATCTGGAGAGTTGTTATCTCTGATCCGGCCCCTCACCCACCCCATGGCGCGACCAGATTGCCGCACCAATGAAACAAGAATTATCAATGTAGTTTCATTGGTGAAAAAATCATTGTGAGCAGAGCAGCAAGCAGCAAGCAGCACATATCCATATCGGGAAACGGTTTTATATAGAAGGTCCGATAGTGAGTATTTCACCGTGTAATAAAGCCTTATTCTCGAACGTCCGATTACGCTTCGCTAATCGAACCTACGGCCCTTATATAAAATGTTTGAAGTGATATTCAATGGCAAAGTATAAATTCGCATTTAATTCAAAAAATGAAGTTGTCTCTGCAGATGATATTGCAAACAAACCTGTAGATGATGCTTACCATTGTCTTGGCTGTGGTAATGAATTGACAGCAAAAGTAAATGGCCAAGTAAAAAAACCTCACTTCGCACATAAAGTACAAATTGAATGCAGCGGGGAAAGCTATCTACATAATTTAGGTAAGCAAACTTTTTATCAAACCTATCTGCATTGTCTTGAAAGCAATGAACCATTCAATATAACGTTGACCTCTGCCAAAGTATGCCGAAAGTTTCGACCATTAATATTGACCGGCTGTGACTTGGGTGAGACAAAGAAAATCTTCGATCTCACAGACTACTTTCATAAAGTAGTGTTGGAGAAAAAAGATGGCAATTTCATTCCGGATTTAATGCTGGTTAGTATAAAAAATCCATCAGATAAGATTTATATAGAAATAGCAGTCACTCATTTCATGAGTGATGAAAAAGAGTTTTCAGGAAACAAAATCATTGAAATACCATTAGAATTTGAAGCTGATGTTTCTAAAATCTCAAAAGCACATTTAACCCCAGCAGATGCTATGTTTATTGGATTCAATCAATCAACAACAGCAATTGCGGAAAATGAATGTTCATGCTCAAATAAAAATTTCTATGGATTTTTTGTATTTTCATCAGGAAAATCTATTTTGCTATACAGAACATTATCAGCGCATTATTACTACATGAATCAGCACCATGACTCCTTAATTTATTCAAATATCATTTATGACCGTACTTTAAATATCAAGTCGCAACTTAGAACAACAAGTGACGAATTATTCAACTCTAGCGAAAACAGTGGCACACTATTTATTGAACAAGTTAGATTAGCTGCTAGCCGCGGGGTGAAAATAAGAAATTGCTTCCTGTGTAGCTATAAAGGTGAAAATTGGGATTACGATGGAAGCAATCCTATTTTTTGCAAAGGTAAAAAATTCAAATGCTCTTCAAGCCAAGCGGCTGAATGTGATTGGTACAAAGTGGATGCCAAATATAAAACAACTTTCTAGCTAAACCTTAACCACCTTTAATAAATCTCAATCGGATAAATAATCTCGAGGATACATAAATGTTTATTGAGTCAGTTAAAATTGAGAATTTCAAGGGGTTCCATGGTGACAATAATATTCTTCAACTAAAAATCCCTGATGGAGTTACAGAAGGAAGTGGGTTGAATATCTTTGTAGGTGAAAATAACTCTGGTAAGTCAACCGTCTTTGAGATTTTTGATTTTATAAAAGATGGTACAAAAAAAGACATAACTGACTTACTAAACAAATCTATACCTACTAATACAGCTTCAGTGCTATCCGTAGAAGTAACCTATACAGGGAATATCAGAAACGTTATCAATAATCATATTCAAGGCAATAAGGTAGGGACTTTTTTATCCAGTGTATATGATGAAAATGATCAAGAAAAGTTTAAAGTAAAACGAAGTGCAGATATTGATAATGAGGGAGATTTAAAAAAGATCTTATTTTGGAATGAGACTAATGGCACTCATAGCAACACAGCTGGAATAGATGCACCATTTAAGAAACTATATGATAACAACTTCATCTGGGCAGATACAAACCCGAGTGACGAATCTAAGTTTGGAGCATCTACAATTTGTGGTGCTTTATTGAAGGAAATAGCCTCTGGACATATATCCACAGCAGAGTACCAAGAGTTCACCGAAGTTTACAACAACATATTTAATAACCCAGCATCACAACTAAGAACACGATTGGCTCAAATTGAAAACAGTGTACAAGATGTTTTCTCTTCCCAATTTGGTCATGCAAACATCTCATTTACTTTTGATGAACCTCAGATCGATAGCTTTTTTAAAACCGCAGGGATACTTATTGATGATGGAGTATCTGTACCTATGGGAGAAAAAGGACATGGTATGCAACGGGCTGTCGCATTAGCTCTGCTCCAAGTCTATGCACATATAACCGCTACTGCATCTAACACTCCTATTTCAAAACCATTCTTTTTATTTATTGATGAGCCAGAGATCTGCTTACATCCATCAGGTCAAACAAAATTATTAGAAGCACTGATGGTGATATCTAAAGAGCGACAAGTTTTTATTACTACTCATTCTCCATTCATGCTCTCCTCACCAAAATTAAGAAATGCTGGGCTCTTTATTTTCAAAAAGACAAACAATATAAGTTCAGTCTCACGAGCAGACACATCTCCAATGTTTCCATGGAGCCCATCATGGGGAGAAATAAGCTATAGAGCATATAATCTACCAACTGTCGAACTGCATAATGAACTTTATGGCCATTTACAAGAGTTAAGCTCTTCAAATACAATTCGCTCATTTGAGCAATGGCTTTCCCAGAATGGCATCCAACGAAATAAACAATGGACTCAGGAACGACAAGGCGTTCCCCTGCAACCCGAACAAACTACGTTGCAAACTTTTATAAGAAATCACATACATCATCCAGAAAATACCACGATGCGGGGGAATATATATACACAATCTGAACTGAATCAATCTATCGCAGAAATGATTGGTCTACTCGCACTCTTTCCATAACTGACTGTTTCAAAGACTAAATAATAATTACAATCTAGAAAAAACCGCAGCCTTGAGCTGCGGTTTTTATTTCTATTCCCCAAACACTTTTGCACTCAATTCCCCCCCCCTTGCACAGCACTCCCCTTTCAGCGAAAGGCAGTCAACATGCACGCTAAAGCCACGGGCGGGCACGGTATTTGTTCCCCCTGCAAACCGCCGAGTCGAGTTCAACAGGTCAGGAGCGCCATCAGGGATGGTGGTGCAGCCGCAACCGACATAGGGGCCAAATCGGATCAGGGCGAGCACTGCTCGACCCCGATTTGGCGCGAGAACAAGGATGTTCGAAGCGGGCTTTGGCCGAAGCCAGGGATGGCGTAGGCCAAAGTGCCGTCTGCGGCGCTCCGTCCGACCCGTTGGACGAGACGAGGGAACCCGCGAAGCGGGCGGTTTGCCGGGGGAGAAGACTTTTGGTGACTTTTGGTCTTTCAAAAGTCACTCGCCAAGCCGCGTAGTGGCGGCGAAACCTCTTCGAGGGCAGCGCCCTCGCTTCCTGCATGGCGAAGCCATGCCATTAAGGCGTTGGAGGGCATTCAGCTGAGGAATGACGTTAGCCCCCCTCACCCTAGCCCTCTCCCGCAAGGGGAGAGGGGATCAGAGCGCAGGCCACCGAGGCTTAAGAGGTGTCGAGGGAAGAGACACAAACAAAAACCGCAGCCCAAGGGCTGCGGTTTTTTTATTGGCTCAACCTGTTGGCACCAGACGCCAACAAGGCCAACCGGCCTTAGGCACGGCGCCAGCTGGTCTTGCCGGCGCTGTCTTCCAGCACAATGCCCATCTCGGTGAGACGGTTGCGAGCGGCGTCGGCGGCGGCCCAGTTTTTGTCGGCACGGGCCTGATTGCGCTCGGCGATCAGGCGCTCGATCTCGGCTACTTCGTCGTCCGCTTCGTCACCCTTGAGGAAGGCGTCCGGATCCTGTTGCAGAATGCCGAGCACAGCGCCCAGCTCGCGCAGACGGGCACCGAGGCCAGCGGCAACATTGATGTCTTCCGCTTTCTGGCGGTTGATCTCGCGGACCAGATCGAACAGGGCGGAGTAGGCTTCCGGGGTGTTGAAGTCGTCGTCCATCGCCTCTTTAAAGCGAGCCACCTGCTCGTCGCCACCGGCAGCGGCGGCCAGCGGCAGATCGCGCAGGGCGGTATACATGCGCTCCAGCGCGGCGCGGGCTTGCTTGAGGTTATCTTCCGAGTAGTTGAGCTGGCTGCGGTAGTGGCCAGACATCAGGAAGTAACGGACGGTTTCGGCGTCGTAGTGGGCCAGCACGTCGCGGATGGTAAAGAAGTTGCCAAGGGATTTGGACATCTTCTCTTTATCCACCATCACCATGCCGCTGTGCATCCAGGTGTTGACGTAGTCACCACCGTGGGCGCAGCAGGACTGGGCGATCTCGTTCTCGTGGTGCGGGAACTGCAGATCGGAGCCGCCGCCGTGGATGTCGAAGTGGTTGCCAAGGTGCTTGGAGTTCATGGCGGAGCACTCGATGTGCCAGCCAGGACGGCCCGGGCCCCAGGGGCTTTCCCAAGTCGGTTCGCCGGGCTTGGACATCTTCCACAGCACGAAGTCGAGCGGGTTGCGCTTGGCATCGACCACGTCAACGCGGGCACCGGCTTGCAGCTGCTCCAGATCCTGCCCGGAGAGCTTGCCGTAGTCGGCGTAGGATTCGACGATAAACATCACGTCGCCGTTATCGGCCACGTAGGCGTGATCCTTGGCGAGCAGGCTTTCCACCAGTTCGATGATTTCGCTGATGTGCTGGGTAGCGCGCGGTTCGATATCCGGGCGCACCATGCCGAGGGCGTCGAAGTCGGCGTGCATGTCGCCAATCAGCCGTTCAGTCAGCTCGTCACAGGTGACGCGGGTTTCAGCGGCGCGCTTGATGATCTTGTCATCCACGTCGGTGATGTTGCGCACGTAGGTCAGGTCGTAACCGGCGTAACGCAGGTAGCGAGCCACCACATCAAAGGCGACGAAGGTGCGGCCGTGGCCGATATGACAGTGATCGTAGATGGTGACACCACACACATACATGCCCACCTTGCCCGGGTGGATAGGTTTGAATTCTTCTTTTTGACGAGTGAGTGTGTTGTATATCTTCAGCATCTTATAACCACTGCCTGTGAGTAAAATGGTTGGTCATAATACCCCGTTCAAGGGCAGAAAACGAGGCGGAAAATGTGGCCAATCCCGCCTGCCGCCTATGTTCTGGCACTGGATGCGCCCTTTGCAGCACTTTCTGCAACACTATGCCGCAGCCCCTTGATGGGCTAGAATTGCCACCACTTTATGCCACACCCCGCAAGCGCCCTGTCGCTTGCTCACTTTTCGTTCAAAAGTATGAAAGGACATATCATGGTCACTCTGCACACCAATCACGGCGACATCACCCTCACCCTGAACGCTGAAAAAGCCCCGGAAACCGTGGCCAACTTCCTGCAATACTGCCGTGACGGTCACTACGACAACACCATTTTCCACCGTGTCATCGACGGCTTCATGATCCAGGGCGGCGGCTATGCCCCCGGCTTTGAAGAGAAAGATACCCGCGCTCCCATCAAGAACGAAGCGGCCAACGGTCTGTCCAACAAGGTCGGCACCATCGCCATGGCCCGCACCAGCGAGCCGCACTCTGCCAGCGCCCAGTTCTTCATCAACGTAAACAACAACGACTTCCTCGACTTCAAATCCGCCACCACCCAGGGCTTCGGCTACTGCGTATTCGGTGAAGTGACTGCCGGGATGGACGTGGTCAACAAAATCAAGGGTGTCAAAACCGGTAACTACGGCCGCATGCATCAAGACGTGCCGACCGAAGATGTGGTTATCACCAAGGTGACCCTTGCTGACTGATCTTTGCCAACTCGGCACGGATGAAACTGCGGCCCCGGCCGCAGTTTTTCCATCTGCATCCCCCAGCGCCAGTCCGAACTGGCGCCGCCTCGACTATCTGGCCTACGGCAATCCGCGCCAACGCTCGGCCCATGCCCTGCTCACAGCCGGTGTGTGGGATGCGCTGGCAGCGCAGTGCGCCGATATGGCGCTGGTGAGCACGCTGGCCATCGGCCTCGATCGACCCGGCAGCGATCTCGATATCCTCTGCCAGCATCCTGATCCGGCGGCGTTTGCCGCTACTTTTGCAGAGCAAGGTTGGCAGGCGAGCGCCAAGGGCGACAATATCTGGCTGCTGGAGCGCACCTTTCCCTGTCTCGACCAGAACAGTGACGATAGCGGTTGCGATAACCGCATCGCCAGCTGGCCGCTGGAGCTTTATGTCACCCCCACCCCCATCGAGACGCTGAACGGCTGGCGCCACCTCACCCTGATGGCCACCCTGCTGCAACGCTTTGGTGATGCTTTCTATCGGGAGGTATTGCGTCTGCGCCTTGAGCAAGGCTTGAAAGGGGAAGCGGCGATGTGCCAGTTGCTGGGATTGGCTGGCGATCCTTACACTGCCCTGCTGACGCTGGAGGGACGCAATCTGGCCGAGCTGTCATGGCAACCCCCATCCCGTGACGGTATGCATAGATCCACTGACGCGACGGCGATGGCGCCTGTCGTGCAACCTTCGTCCCCTGTGTTTTCCACTATCTCTGCCACTCCTGTTTGCCCTGTTTCGACCGAGAGCCCGACCCCCACATCATGAGCACCCTCTTTATCAGTGACATTCACCTCTCTGCCCAGCGGCCCGATATGACCGCGGCACTGGTGCGCTTTCTCGAGCACGACGCCCCCGGCGCCGATGCCCTCTATGTGCTGGGGGATCTCTTCGAATTCTGGATTGGCGACGATGACCCCAATCCGCTCCATCAACAGATGGCCGACGCCTTCTTGGCCCTGAGCCAACAGAACGTGCCCATCTACTTTATCCACGGCAACCGCGACTTTCTGCTGGGCCAGCAGTTTGCCAAGCGCGCGGGGATGACCCTGCTGGGGGATCCCTGCGTCATCGAACTCTATGGCGAGCGGGTGCTGCTCAGCCACGGCGATCTGCTTTGCACCCTGGATGAGGGGTATCAGAAGTTTCGCCGCATCACCCAGCTCAAATGGCTGCGCTGGCTCTTTTTACGGCTGCCGCTCACCCGCCGTCAGGCCATCGCCTGCAAGATGCGCGGCCAAAGCCAGATGGAGAACGCCCACAAGAGCCAGATCATCATGGATGTGACGCCAGCGGCGGTAGACGACACCCTGCGCGCCCACGACTGCCGGATGATGATCCACGGCCACACCCACAGACCAGCCATCCACGACTTCACCCTCGACGGCCACCCCGCCCGCCGCATCGTGCTGGGTGACTGGTTCGAGCAAGGCTCGGTGCTGGTCTGCCGCCCCGGCGAGCAGCGGCTGGAAATGCGGGCGCTGGCAGAGGCTTGATAGCCCGCCAGTTCGGTTGACCCACCAAGCGATCTGCCTCCCATCATCATGCCCCCGTCGTTCGCGCCACCCGGTTCACACCGCATCAGGCGCGAACGAATAAGTGGTGGTCGCTCACAGATCAGCAAAGCAAACCTGCTGGCGTGCATCAGGACACAAGGTTGTGTGAACCCCGTCACCTTGCCCCTTGCCAATTGAGAGGATGATGGCGCTCAGGCAGAAACGTCTTTCTCGCCAGCAATTTCAACAAGTTGAGGTTTGTATGCCTGACAGTAATGCGGTCGCTCACCCGTTCGATGCCAAGAAGATCAATGTCAACGATCCCTATGAGATGAAGCAGTGGATCAAAATGTTCGAGTGCACCGAAGTCCAGCTGAAACGGGCGGTCAAGGCAGTCGGCACCTCAGGCAAGGCGATCAGAAAACACCTCAAGAAGTGAGGGCGCCTCCCCGTTACAGACCAGGCCCCGCTCGCGGGGCTTTTCTCTTTCTGTCATCTATTTAACAACATCTATTTCCGACAAAGCACCCAGTACGCTGGCGAAAAAGGTTGTTGTTTGAAATCACCACCATTTCGGCAAAAACAAAAAAGGCCACTATTTCTAGTGGCCTTTCGTAACTCTTTGATTGCTTTACTTAATAACTGGTGCCCGAGGCCGGAATCGAACCGGCACGACGCGAACGTCGAGGGACTTTAAAAGCCAAGAGTGAGTTGACGGAAAATTTATATGATTGATTTATAAGGGCTTCAAGTTTACATGAAATGCCTGATTTCACGCATTTTGTGGGGGCATTACGCCTGATAGTTCTGACTTTAAAGCCCATCGGACAAAGCATGAGAGCATCAAGCTCTCTCCATCTTTCGCTAACCACATATCTTGACAAACAGGTAATGTGACAAAAGTCACATTACCTCCACACGATAAAATACGGATACATAAGCAATTGATATAGCTGGGTATTTTTTTCATTAATTGGTGCAAAACAATTAACTGGCGAATAGTTACAAAAAATTTTTCAAAGACCCTATTGAAAACGTCATCGCACTCACAGACAATCCTGTAGCAAAATAAACATCCGTATCAGATGTTCAAAAAATAATAATCACAAGCATCAATAAACTTTCAGCACGATGGGTAAAAAAATGCGTAATACGTTTGTAATGATCTTCTTGGCGCTCTGCGCCATGATGCTTGGTGGCTGTTCCTCAGTGCCAACCGTCACCGATGAGGCTGTCGTCAATGAGGCCAAAAGCTTCTCACCTCCTGCCGAGGGCAAGGCTCATGTTTATATCTACCGTCACGGCTGGCTTGCTCGCAATAGCAATATGGATCTTTTTATCGATAAAAAATTTCTAGGTGAATCAGAAAATAAACACTTCTATCTTCTGAAACTTGATGCAGGTAAAAACTATACATTTGAAACTGAAAGTGAATTTTCAAACAATAGTATTTCCCTAAATACCGAGTCAGGCAAAACATATTATATCTACCACTATCTTCGTATGGGGCTTCTCTTTAGTCAGTCTGATTTTGAGCTTGTGACAGACCCTGACGATATTGAAGATGCTCAAGTTCTGATCAAGAAATCTGAAATGTCATTACCACATACTTTATAACTTCTTGTAAAACCATCTGTATCTTTTAGGTCCTAGTATTTGTATCTGCATTTTTTATTTGGAGAAAATAGAAATGAATAAGTTACTGTTAGCTGTTCCAATCACTATGTTACTTACTGCTTGTGGACCTACCTCAGTTGAGGATTTTATGAAAGATCCGAAATTACTGAATGAAGCCCTGCAAGAGTGCACCTTGAAAATTGCACAAGGTAAAGACGCCAATTCAGATGAATGTAAAAATGCAATCGCAGCCCAGCAAAAAATGGCTACTAACTTGATGAAAAACATGTTGGGCCAGTAGTTTTTATTACCCATAAGAAATTAGTCTAAATTAAACGATTAGATTTTTTGCCTAATCATGCCACTTGTTAGTATATAAACTGATAGCATCATCTAATCAGGTGGCAAAAATCAATTTTAAGGTTCGCCTAACTGGTGCAATTACGAATGAGGCATTATCGCCTCCCAGTTGGGGAACTACACAGGGCGAGGCTGAACGAGATATATTCAATAGCCAGAGTAAACCTATCCAGTGGGCGGATGAGTATCAACACTCCACATAAACCAATTATCTACATGAGGTGTCACCTTGACCCATAAAACCCTGCAGCTCTCTGCACTCTGCTATGCGGTCAGTCTCATTGCCTCACCGGCCATTGCCGCAAATACGGGCTTCAAAACCCTGACAGTCGACCTGCCCATCACCACGCTCCAAGTGGTCAACGATGGTCTGATACGCTATGACTGGCGCAGTGACATTGATGAAGACTTTCGCGGCAAACCGAAGGCGGGCGAGGGATTCCTAGGACGACCAACTACGGGTGAGTATTACTATGCGGTCTACCAACATAAAGTGCTCTCCTTCGGCGGTACCATGGCATTGTACCAAGACGACTCCGTTGCTTCTGTCAAACAGGCCAAGGCAGACTTCGAGGAGTTAGTCAGTCAGGCGACCAAGATCTTGAAAGTCAAACCGGTGATCGTCCGCACAATAAAAGATAAGTCGGTGCCGTTTTTTGAATGTGTAACCGACAGCGTGTGTGGTGATTACAGCGCAACCTATACCATCGGTACCAACGAGGTCTCGATCAAATTGATGCAAGACCGTGATGCTGAGGACGGTGATCGCCAGCTCAACGCGGGAATGCGCAAGATTTTTAAGTAAAATGCGTCTTCCTTAAAGTGTTTCTGATTATCCATGATTAGTAGTCACCACAAACTATCCAGATCTTACATACAGTCATTGAAGTGCGAGAGCATGGCCAAAATTACAGAAAGGCTACAGCTTGTTTGAGTTTTTCAAAAATTATGGTACCGAAGTAGCACAGTGATATGTGATGGGTTGGCATGCTTCAAGCTTCAAAACGGCCATCTAGGCCAGCTCTGAGCATCTAGGCATAGTCATCGGATAAAACTTGGATTGGCTATTCAACTGGGTAAATACGATGATAGGAAATATTAAGAACTCGTTGCAGGGCAGTTGCCATACGCTCGGAGCTAAAAATATGCCAAGGCATTTGGCGGTATTGCTTCCGCTTTAATCATCGGTTTGACCTTAAGAGTATGCAGGTTGAATTGAGGTCTGTGGTGGCAACACCTCCGATGCAATATCAGCGCTTGAAGCTGGTTGAGTGTCATGGATAATTACAGCATCATATTTAATGCATGATTATGTGACTACATCATTTCAATAACGCACAAAAAGTAGGTGATAAATTATGGAAGAAAATAGTGGGAACATATTAAACCAAGAAATCGTTGATATACTAGGCACGTTAACGGAAAGTGAGGCGGAATCATTCGAAGATGCAGAAAAGGGCAAAATGGTTCCTTATGTGATGGGATGTTTCTTTTTAACACCCTTCCTTGCCGTCCCTGCGAGCATGTTATTTGGCATTGACGATGACTATATTGGTGGAATATTAATTTGTACTTTCGTAATATTAGTCTTTGTCACACACAGACTTATCCTTCGCTCAGCTAGACGTAATATAAAACTACTTAATACTGGACTTTCACATTACATGCGTGAAACAATCGGTAGTTTGAAAAAAGTAGACTACTTTTGTCGGAGCCCCTATAGCGGCTTGGCTGTGGATGTTGAAGATAAAAAATAGCCCTAATTGAGGGTGATCTTTGGCAGCCTACAGATACCAAAGTCATGCTTTATCCATTGGATAAGATCAAAAATGTCAGATTTTTTCAGCCAGATGTAAATGTTGCATTGCAGTCCACTAATATCAATAATGGTGGTGCCGTGGGGCTAGCACAAAATACTATCGCTTCCATATCTGATAAAGCATTTAATAATATAGCGGTATCAGATGCAAATATTGAGGCGGCAAAGAATACAGGGCTGTATTTTGATTTTGATGACATCCATAATCAACAAGCATTCCTGATGATGAGTGCCGAGCAAGCAGAGAGATGGATTCTGATTTTTGAAAAACTCTTTGATGGCTCACTAGAGCCTCAACCAAGACCATTGGAGTTCCCACAGGACGTGTGCATATTTCACAAGAGGAGAGTCTGTAAATAATTTTATGTAACTGACCACTCCATTACAGGTGACCGTTCAGGCGATCACTGAATTCGATATTAAAGCGATTCAGGGCAAGCTTCCAATTCTGGAGCGGAATGGTCCATTTCTTGGAGGCTTGCTGTGTCGCGAGGAACGCAACTTTTAGCACCGCATCATCGGTCAGGAAGATCTTCCTTTGCTTGGTCGCTTTGCGCAGCACGCGGCGTTGTTTCCCAAATCAGCCATCAGGTCACAACTTCCCCAGCCCCAGGTGACCGCTACACTCGGGGCTTTCTGACAGGTAGGCTAAGGGTATTCAGTTTATTTATGGCGCTTACATACGCCATGACTTCCCCTACCTGACCGTTGTAGTTACGCAGACTGATTTTGCCCGTCATCAACTGCTTGAACCGATACATCGCCGTCTCTGCCAGCGAGCG
>NZ_JAPDCD010000045.1:0-42071 GCF_027705695.1 Aeromonas sp. QDB62
AAGCCAAGGCCCCAGAGGTATAGTGTGAAAAAAGCCAATAAAAACAATGCCAGTCAGGCTTAACTGACTGGCATTAAGCTCGCGGGCTCCCTTTTTTATTGAGCTTTTGGCGGTCGCCCCCCAGAATGCAGCCTCAATGAATCGCTTACCCGAACAGTCATGCCCGTGAATACCCCGTCCTCACCCCTTGTGTGTCCCTATGTCGGCCGCTTTGCTCCCTCTCCTTCCGGCCCGCTCCACTTCGGTTCGCTGATCGCCGCCCTCGGCAGCTTTTTGCAGGCCAGATCCCGGCGGGGGCGCTGGCTGGTGCGTATCGAAGATATCGATCCGCCGCGGGAGATGGCAGGCGCGGCGGCTCTGATCCTCAAAACCCTTGAGGCATACGGCCTCGAGTGGGATGGGGAGGTGATGTTCCAGAGCGCGCGCCACGGCCGTTATGACGAGATCATCGACCAGCTCTACCGGGCTGGCGATCTCTACTGGTGCCGCTGTACCCGGCGCGAAATCATGGCTGCGGGCGGTTTCTACAGCGGCCACTGCCGCACTCTCGGGCTGGCGGCAGAGGGGTGTGCTGCCCGGCTGCGCCAGCACCATCCGGTCTACCACTTCGACGATCGCTTGCAGGGCCATATTGCGGTGCCAGCGGCGCTCGCCGAGGAGGATTTCATTATCCGCCGCCGCGACGGGCTCTACGCCTACAACCTGGCGGTGGTGGTGGATGATATGGACAGCGGCATCACCGAGATAGTGCGCGGCGCCGATCTGCTGGAGCCCACGGTGCGCCAGATTGCCCTCTATCAGACCCTGGGGGCGCCGGTGCCCGATTGGGTGCACCTGCCGCTGGCGGTGCTGGCCGATGGCAACAAGCTCTCCAAGCAGAACCATGCGCCGGCACTGGCACTCGATGAGGTGCGCCCGGCCCTGTGGCAGGCGCTGCACTTCCTCGGTCAGTGCCCGCCCCCCGAGCTGATGGCAAGCCGGATCGACGAGATCATAGGTTGGGGCATCGCCAACTGGCAGCTCGACCGGGTGCCCGCCAGCCAGAAGATCCCGCTGGACGTTGAGTAAAGAGAGCCGGTTTTCGTGTAATAGGACGTGAGCTGGGCGCAGATAGACCGCTATTTTGGCTGGCGACCTGTTTCATTCGGGTTCAATTGCCAGCACGGTTTTTCATTTGGTCAGGTGTGAGCTATGCACAGGTAGACCGCTATTTTTGCTGGCGACCTGTTTCATTCGGGATCAATTGCCAGCACGGTTTTTCATTTGGTCAGGCGTGAGCTATGTGCAGATTGACCGCTATTTTTGCTGGCGCCCTGTTTCATTCGGGATCAATTGTCAGCACGGTTTTTCATTTGGTTAGGCGTGAGCTATGATAGGCCGCTATTTTTTGGCCTCCCGTCAATTTAGAAGTCATGAAGAGGTGTACCATTTTTTCCCAGATCGCAAACTTTTGCCGCAAGGTGCTCGGCAAGGAAGATGGCGAGCAGCCGGTGGAATCCCCCATTCCAGCCCGTGTCGCCGGTCAACGTCGTACCTTAAGCCGTGATCAGCACCCTGTTTCGCGCAAAGAGATCAGCGAGAATGCCCTCAAGGTGCTCTATCGCCTGAACAAAGGGGGCTATGAGGCCTACCTGGTCGGCGGCGGAGTCCGGGATATTCTGCTCGGGAAGACGCCCAAGGATTTCGACATCGCAACCGATGCGACGCCGGAGCAGATCAAGGCGCTGTTCAGCAACTGCCGCCTGATTGGCCGTCGTTTCCGCCTTGCCCACATTGTCTTTGGTCGTGACGTGATCGAAGTGGCCACCTTCCGGGGTCACCACCATCAGGTCAATACCAGCAAACATGTGTCGGCCCAGTCTGATGAAGGCATGCTGCTGCGCGACAACGTCTACGGCACCATCGAAGAGGATGCCGAGCGCCGCGACTTTACCGTCAACGCCCTCTACTACAGCGCCAAAGATTTCACCCTGCACGATTTCGAAGGGGGGCTGGAAGATCTGGCCGAGCGCAAGCTTGAGCTGATCGGTGATCCCGAGACCCGTTATCGTGAGGATCCGGTGCGGATGCTGCGCGCCGTGCGCTTTGCCGCCAAGCTGGACATGACCATCAGCCCGCGAACCGCCGCCCCCATCAAGGAGCTGGCACCGCTGCTGCAAGACATCCCTGCTGCCCGCCTGTTTGAGGAAACGCTCAAGCTGTTCCTGGCTGGCGATGGTCTGGCGACCTACAAGCTGCTGCGCGAGTATGGTCTGTTCCAGCAGCTGTTCCCGCAAGTGGCGGCGCTGTTTACCCCGCACGGCAACTCGCCCTGTGAGCAGCTGATTGAGCTGGCGCTGATCGATACCGACACTCGCGTTCGTGAAGACAAGCGCGTCACCCCCGCCTTCCTCTACGCCACCCTGCTGTGGGGCGCTGTCGAGGCCCGTGGTCGAGTGCTGGAGAACGAGAGCGGCCTGCCCTGGTATGACGCCTTCATGCTGGCGATCAACGAGGTGCTGGACAATCAGGTGCGGATCATCGCCGTTCCCCGCCGTTTCACCACCGATGTGCGCGACATCTGGGCACTGCAACAGCGGCTGACCCGTCGTCAGGGCAAGCACCCCGAGCGCGCCATGGAGCATCCCAAGTTCCGCGCGGCGTACGACTTCCTGTTGCTGCGCAACCGGGTCGAGCGTGGTCTCGGCGAGCTGGCCAGCTGGTGGGAGCGCTATGTCGCCTCCAATCCGGATGTGCGCCCGCAACTGCAGCGCGAAGCGACCCGCCGCCCGGCGAGCGGTGAGCGTGCCCCGGCCGGTGAGGCCCGCAGCAACGATGGCGAGAAGCGCAGCAGCAACAGCCGCAACCGTCGTCGCCCCCGTCGCCGCAAACCGAAAGTGGCTGAGTGACAACAGACGTGATGACCGAGGTCTTCATCGCCATAGGTTCCAACCTGTCTGACCCGCTGGGTCAGGCTCGTCGCGCCGTTGCCGCGTTGGCAAGGTTGCCGGAATCTGTGCTGGTGGAGGCCTCGTCGTTTTACAGCAGCCGCCCCATGGGGCCTGCTGACCAACCGGACTACGTCAATGCCGTAGCCCGGCTCAACACCCGGCTGGCGCCCCTTGCGCTGCTGGATCAATTACAAAAAATCGAGCTGGAACAGGGACGTGTGCGCAAAGATGAGCGGTGGGGGCCGAGAACCCTGGATCTCGATCTGCTGCTCTATGGGGATCAGGTGATCAACCATGAGCGGCTGATCGTACCCCACTACGGCATGAAGGAGCGGGAGTTCGTGCTGCTGCCCCTTGCCGAAATTGCGCCTGCTCTGGTGCTGCCCTGCGGCACCCCGCTCGCCCGACTGGTTGCCCGCTGCCCGCACAATGATTTGGCCATCATTGCCCCGCGTGCAGATCTACAGGAGCCTCTATGAGCAAGATCACCACCGCCAGCCTGCTGAAAATGAAGCAGGACGGTCAAAAGTTCACCGCCATCACCGCCTATGATGCCACCTTTGCCAAGCTGTTCGACGACGAGGGCGCGCACGTGCTGCTCATCGGCGATTCGCTGGGCATGGTGCTGCAAGGGGGTCAGGATACCCTGGCGGTCAACATGGATGAGATGGTCTATCACACCCGCTGTGTGGCGCGCGGTGCCAGCAAGGCACTGGTGGTCGCCGACATGCCGTTCATGAGCTACGCCACGCCGGAGCAGACTTACCAGAACGCCGCCCGCCTGATGGCGGCCGGTGCCCGCATGGTGAAGATGGAAGGGGGCGACTGGCTGTGCGATTCCATCCGCCACCTCACCCGCAACGGGGTGCCGGTGTGCGGTCACCTCGGTCTCACCCCGCAATCCGTCCATGTCTTTGGCGGCTTCAAGGTGCAGGGGCGCGATGAGTTTCAGGCCCAGGAAATTTACCGTCAGGCCCTCGAACTGCAAGCGGCCGGTATCCAGCTGCTGGTGCTCGAGTGTGTGCCCACTGCGCTGGCCGAGCGCATCACCAAGGCGCTGCGCATCCCGGTGATCGGTATCGGAGCCGGTCCCGCGACCGATGGCCAGATCCTGGTGATGCACGATGCCTTTGGTGTCACCTCCGGCTATGTGCCCAAGTTCACCAAGAACTTCCTGGCCGAGACCGGTGATGTGCGTGCCGCCATCCGCCTCTATGTCCAGCAGGTGAGCGAGGGAAGCTTCCCCGGCCCGGAGCACTGCTTCAACTGATCCTGGCGGTTGCACGATGGGGGCTGCGGCCCCCGTCTCTGCTTGTCAGCCTCGTACAGTTAATCCGTATAGCTAATCCGTATCTTATTGATTCATCTAAAGGTGAACTGCTGATAGCCATGCTCGTGCCCCATCCCGCCCGAGCGCTAGCGGTGGATGCAACCCGTCTCTCTTTTTGATTTATCGGAAGGTGAACTGCTGATGTTGGTCGTAAATAATCCCGTCGTTCTGCGTGAGCAGATCAGCCAATGGCGCCGTGAAGGGCGTGCCATCGCATTCGTGCCTACTATGGGCAACCTGCATCAGGGCCACCTGACCCTGGTGAAAGAGGCGCACAGCCACGCCGAGAAGGTGGTGGTCAGCATTTTCGTCAACCCGATGCAGTTCGACAAGGCCGAGGATCTCGCCAACTACCCGCGCACTCTCGAGCAGGATTGCGCTGCGCTGGAAGTCGCCGGTGTCGATATGGTGTTCACCCCGACCCCGGAGATCATGTATCCGCAGGGGCTGGCGAGCCAGACCTTCGTCGAGGTGCCGGGCCTCTCCGGCCTGCTGGAAGGGGCGCTGCGCCCCGGTCACTTCCGTGGGGTCAGCACCGTCGTCACCAAGCTGTTCAATCTGGTGCAGCCGGATGTGGCCTGCTTTGGCCAGAAGGATTACCAGCAGCTGGCGCTTATTCGCAAGATGGTGGCCGATATGGCGATGCCCATCGAGATCGTCGGTGTGCCGACTGTGCGGGCCGAAGACGGGCTGGCGCTCTCCTCGCGCAACGGCTACCTGACTGCCGGCGAGCGGGCCATTGCCCCCGAGCTCGCGCGCACCATGAACTGGATCGCCGAGCAGATTGAAGCGGGTGACCACCACCTGCCCTCCTTGGTGGCGCAGGCCAGTCAGCGTCTCGACAATGCCGGTTTCCGTACCGATGCCATCGACATCGTCGATGCGGCCACCCTCGAATCCGCCACTGACGAGAGCGCGCAGCTGGTGATCCTGATGGCCGCTTATCTTGGCAAGGCCCGCCTTATCGACAATCAAGTGGTCACGCTGCAGCAAGCCTGAGCCCGCCACAACCAGGAGGACCTCATGTCCAAGAAGGTTTACTGCATTGCCCAATTCCTGCCGAAACCCGGTCAGGAGCAAGCCCTGTTTCAGGTGCTGCAGGCGCTCGAGCCCAATACCCTGCGTGAGGATGGCTGCCTGCAATATCGGGTCACCCGCCACATCCCGAGTCCGTTTGCCGAGGGGGAGAGCTTCCCCATCGTGTTCAACGAGATTTGGCAAGATATGGCAGCCTTTGAAGCTCACTGCCAGCGCGCCGAGATCTCCGCGTTCTTCGAGCGTTACTGCCTGGCCGATGATGGTTTGGCCGCCAAGTGGAATGTCTGCGTCTATAGCGACGAACCCGAACAGTACGACGCCCCCGTAAAGAAGTAATTCCCCCGATTGCCAGCGGACGCCCCCTCGGGCGTCCGCTGCTTTTTCACGCCTGCCATTTGGCGTTTTCCCCAGCGACCCTGCTCGCACCCGTTGTTTTCTCTCTCAACAATCGGCCCTGATGGCCGCTACAGGTGTTTATTTATGTTTACCTTGTTTGCTTCGTTGCTCTTCTGTCTGCTCTGTTTTGCCCTGACCCGGCTGCCCGCCACGGTGCCGTTGTCGCGCAAGGTGCTCGCCGGTCTGCTGCTGGGGGGGCTGTTTGGTCTCGGTCTGCAACTGGGCTGGGGCGCCGATGATGCCGGTGTCCAGCAGACCCTGGAGTGGGTCAATATCGTTGGCGGCGGCTATGTCAGCCTGCTCAAGGTGGTGATGATGCCACTGGTGTTCACCTCCATCCTCTCCGCCATCAACAAGCTGGAGCAGGCCCAGTCCCTCGGCAAGATCAGCGCCGTGCTGATCGGCTCCATGCTGACCCTGGTGATGATTGCCGGTGTGGTGGGGATGACCATCACCCATCTGAGCGGTCTCACTGCCGAGGGGCTGCTGAGCCACGGTAGCGACAGCGCCGCCCTGCAACAGAGCATGAGTACCATCGACAGTGCCCAGACCCTGCCCGCCCTGCTGCTCTCGCTGGTGCCCACCAACTTTGCCGCCGACATGGCAGGTAGTCGCGGCCTCTCGGTGATCGGGGTGGTGATCTTCACCGTGCTGGCCGGGGTTGCCCTGCTGCAGCTGAAGGCGGAGCACCCGGATGCGGGGGCTCGCGCCGCCGTCGCCATCGATACCCTGCAGCTGTGGGTGATGAAGATGGTACGGGTGGTGATTGCACTTACCCCCTATGGCGTGATGGCGCTGATCGCCCGGGTGGTGGCGCACTATCCGCTGAGCGAGATCCTCAATCTGCTCGGCTTTATTCTGGTCTGCTATGTCGCCATTCTGGCGATGTTTGCGGTACACATGGTGATCCTGCTGCTGCTCGGCCAGAACCCGCTGCACTATTTGCGGGAAGTGTGGGGCGTGCTCACCTTCGCCTTTATCTCCCGCAGCAGCGCAGCTTCCATTCCGCTTAGCATCGAGACCCAGCAGCGCCTTGGGGTGCCCGCCAGCATCGCCAACTTTGCCGCGTCGTTCGGTGCCAATCTGGGTCAAAATGGCTGCGCCGGTATCTATCCGGCCATGATGGTGGCGATGATCGCCCCCATGCTCGGCATCAACCCGTTTGATCCCCTGTTCCTGCTGACCCTGCTGCCGGTCATTGCGCTCGGCTCCATCGGGGTGGCTGGCGTCGGCGGCGGTGGCACTTTCGCCGCGCTGATCGTGCTCTCCACCCTCAACTTCCCCATCGCGCTGGTGGGGGTGATGATCGCCATCGAGCCGCTGGTGGACATGGGCCGTACCGCCCTCAACGTCAACGGCTCCATCATGGCGGCGATGATCACCAAGCGCTTGCTGGGCAAACAGCAGTTGGCCGAGACGCAGGTGTTGGAGCAGCAGGCCGCCAGCTAACCCCGAGCGTTACCCAATATGAAAGAAGCCCGCAGTTGCGGGCTTCTTTATGTCGGCTGTGTTGCCCTGTGGGCAGGCGCGGTTACTCGGCAGAGACGGGGTAACCGGCTCCTTTCCAGGCGAAGATACCGCCCGGCACCCGATAGACCTGCTGATAGCCCTGAGTCACCGCCCAGGCGGCGGCGTTGTGGCTGCGACCGCACTTGACGAAGCCGCAGTAGATCACCACAGGGCGGGACTTGTCTTCACCCAACAGCGCCTGGAACTGCTCCGCCGTGCCGCTTCCCTCGACGATCTCGCTCCAGTTGTCGCCAGACTTGGCCTCCTTCACGAAGACAAAGTTCTTGGCGCCCGGGATGTGCTCTTTCTTGTAGGAGTCCTCATAGGGCATGGTGTCGATGATCACCAGCTCCTCGCCCTTGTCCATCCGGGTCTTCAGCTCGGCCACGGTCAGCAGCTGATAGCCCCCCTGCTGTGTCTCTTGCGCCAGTTGTACCGCCGACTGCTCCAGCTTCACCTCCTGCTCGAACTGGTTGTCGCCACAGCCACCGAGGGCAAAACTGGCGGCGATCAGCGAGGCCAGCAGGGTGCGGGATCGCAATGTCATCATGTCACTACTCCTTAGGAACGGGAAAAACGGGACGGGAAGTTCGCAGCAGGGCGCCCGCAAGCGTCAGTAGCAGCAGATCCCGCAGGATGGCCTCCGGCAACGAGCTGAGATCAGCCCTGCCAAGACAGCCGCAAGAGATGTCGAGTCCGATGGCAACGCCATAGCTCAACACCGGAATAAACAGGGCGAGCAGCCCGATCACCAGCCACAATCCCCAGCGCCGGTTGGCGATGACTGCGAGCCCGGCACAGAGCTCCAGCGTGATCAGCCCCCAGGCCACCGGCGGGATCAGTGACGGCCAGATCAGCCCGAAGGCCGCGATCTGTTCGACAAACAGGGCGGGGGATACCAGCTTGAACCCGGCCGAGGCGACGAAGAAGCCACCCAGTGCCAGATTGGCCAGCATGCGCAACAAAGCAGGCATGTTCTACCTCTTTATAGAGAGGGGTGAATTCTAACAATTCCCGATTGAGCCGCAATGGCTAACCCCATACCGAACAAGATAAATCTCGATTTTGCGGGACAGTGACCAGAATGGAGTGCGCTAGACCCTGATGGTGGCGGTTGTGGGGGCGTGTTGTTGCAGTGTCGATTGTTCCCGATCGTGCTGATGGGTCAGCAGTTCGGCAGCCAGCTCGACGGCCCGCTCGAGCAGTACCAGCAGGCTGTCGATCGTCAGGTGATCGAGCCACTCGCGGGCCCAGATCAGGGTCTCTCCCTGCCCGGTCTGATCCAACAGAAACACCGGCTCGTCGCCAAGGTGGTTGAGCAGGGGCGTGTTAGGCATGGCGTGACCCGGTAGCAGCAGATAGATCACCAGATGGCCCTCATCCTCTGCCAGCGTTAGCACCAGCTCATCGTTGATGGCCAGGGTGGTGACTGTCTGTCCGGCCACCGGGACCGGAAGTCCAAGTTGTGTGTACAGGGCGGTGATGAGTGTGTGATACATGGCCAAACCTCGGGCAGGGGGAGAGTGACACCCTATGCGGCTGATCGGTGGCTGATTATCACTTGTCGTCATTTTTTTATCGTTTTTGGTCGGAGGGGCGAGTGGTTGTGCCGAAATTGTGAGCTGACAGACATCTTTTACGGGTCAGTCCGAATCCTAAAAAAGCGGGACCATCGCTGACAGGGTGACAAGGGGGGGCGGCGTACGCTGAGGCTCTTCTCTCTCATCAACGCAGGTTTCTTGCCATGAAAATTGCCTCCCCAGATATCGATGCTACCCGCCATCAGCGGCCAACCCCTGATGCGACAACGCCTGCTACCGCTCGCCTTGGCAACGCCAGATTGCGGCTGCTGGATGCCGGTAACCGGGAGTTTGAAAAGGGGATCCGCCGTGGTGTTGGCCATCGGCAGAGCCCGGAGCTCAAGGCGGTCAAGCAGGCGGTGCGGCACTACCAGGCCCAGCCAACGCCTTCACTGGCCGGGCTGGCGAAGATCGAACAGGCGCTGCAGTTCTGGATCGAGTCGGGCAAGAACCGCTCCCGTCAGCAGGATCCCGTATTGCAAAAACTGGTCGATGACATCGCTGTCCGCCGTCAGGCATTGGCGCAGGGCGGCAAGCCTCCCTTATTTCAGCTGGCGTGGGTCTGCAACGAACAGGGGAGGGTCAATCAGCCTATCGAGAGTAACCAGCAGATCCGCCAGTGGTGCAGCGAGTTGGCTCGCCTGCAACAGGAGGGGGCCAACGACCTGTTCAAGCGGGAGCTGCAAGGGGGGCTCGATCTGATGTTCGGGGTGAGTGAGGGGATGATGGCGCGACGGCTGGAACGGGCGCCGACCCGTGAAGAGGTCGCAGCAAGTCACGAGTGGCAGCTGTTTTGCGGTACCTTGCGTCAGTCTCTGCCCGCATTGGGTGAGCTCAAGCCACAAGCCACTGCCGAGGAGAATGGCCGCGATATCCTGCTGACCCACAGTCAGTTGCTGGAGCTGGGTCACCTCAAGGAGGTGCTGGATCTCAGCATTCAGCAGCAGGTGAGCCAGCAGGGGGAGATTGGCCTGCTCAGGACCGAGCTGCTGACCGCGCTGGTGGATGGACTGGATGAGCCATGGCTTGCACGCCAGGCGCAGGATAAGGCGCTCTGGCAGGAAGAAACCACGTCAGGCAAGCACTATCAGAGCGGCGTGCGGGCCGAGCTCAAGAGCCCCCTCTCTGCCGCCAGCAAGGAGCTGAAACCGGGTGAGCCTGTGAGCCAGAAGGCCTTTGGCGGGCTAGGGCTGGTCAGTGCAAGTGCGCTGGTGGAGGCCTTCGCCAAGATCGAGATTGGCAAGTGGGAGGGGCGTCGCGACACGCCGGTAGGAGAGTTTGCCGGCAAGGTGGCCCTGACTCAGGAGAACAAGGCGAGTGCCAAGGCCGAGCTGGTGATTGGCAAGGCGGAGGGCTCATTGGTGTTCAATCCGGTGAACAAGATCGTCAATGATACCGACGGGTCGCGTTACACCCCGGGTCCCCATGACCTTAGTCTGCTGCGTATTGGTGCCAGTGCCGAGCTGGTGAGCAGGCTGGGGCTGTCGGTGGAGGGGAGTTGGACCATCGGCAATCTGCTTAACGCCAAGTTGGCAGGCTCGGCCGAGGTGGGGGTCAACGCCAAGCTGGAAGCCGGTGCTGCGGCTATCATGACCCCCAATGGGCCAGTGGTCAGCGTGACGGCCAACGCCTCGGCCTTTGCTGGTATGAAAGCGGAGGGAAGCGCCCAGCTCAATCTGCTCAAGAGCCAGTATGCGGATGCCTATAGCCTTTCGGCCAAGGTACGCGCCTCCGCCAATCTGGGTGTCGGTGCATCGGCTGGTGCCACAGCGGCTTTCGGGCCGGAGGGGGCCAAGTTCCATACTACCCTTGGCGTGACGTTGGGTGTGGGTTCCGATGTCGGCTGGGAGGGCGGAGTCAACGCCATGGCAACCAAGGCTTATGCACTGGAGCTGGCCGCTCGTGCGGTAAGCAACTTTGATCAGCGCAAAGGGGAGCTGCTAGATGGACTGGCGATGGCGGCAGGGAATGAAAACCGTCTCGTCGAGCTGGCCCAGCGGGTCGCTAGCCGGATTGCCGCCCTCGGCGGCCAGTTGGACGAACTGCAGCTGGCGGCCAGCGAGAACCGGATCCGGATGCAGGAGAGCCCGACCGATCCCGATATCGCCGCTGGCCGCACCGCCATGGCGCAGGCCATCGACGATGCCTTCGGGCAGGAGCGGGTCGATGAACAGGGGGTCGTCACTGTCCCCGAGCGGGCTACCGAGCGCAACGAGAAGTTGGAGCTCACCGCCCGGTTGCTGCGGGATCACGCCATCAAGGTGTAACCGCCAGTGTGGGCAGTTGATCAAAAAGAGGGGCTCCCGCGCGGGAGCCCCTCTGTCATTGCGGCGTACCGGTTCAGGCGAACTGGGGTAGCCACTGACGTTGGGCAGCGTACATCTCGTCGAACATCTGCTGGATTTGCTCCAGGGTACAGACGGTGGCGGTGACCGGATCGAGGGCCAGCGCGTAGCGGGCGGCATCGAGATCGCCGGTCAGGGCCGCCTGCACAATCAGCTCCTGCACCGCAGTGTTGCTCTTGCACAGGCTGGCGCACTGGGTCGGCAGCCGCCCCATCGCCTGCGGTTGCAGCCCCTTCTCATCGACCCAGATCGGCACCTCTACCACGCAGTCGGCGGGCAGGTTCTCCACCAGCAGTCCCTCGGGCTGGCAGTTGGCCAGATTGCCGTTGATGCGGGTGCGCTCGCCGCTCACCATGGCGTGGATCAGCTTGGGCCCGTTGAGCATGTTGGGGGCGATGACGAAGGGTTTCTCCCCCGCCAGCTGGGCGGCGATCTCCGCCTTGCCGGCAGCGTGGACCTGCTCTTCCAGGGCCAGCAGATTCCAGCGTTGGGGCAGGAAGTGGTTGATCATCGCCTCGTTCTTGCGGAAATAGGGCAGGTAATCGCTGCAGTGCCAGTGGTTCTCGGTGCACCAGAGGCCAAAGAACTTCAGCACTTCGCAGCGCACGCCGTCCGCCTCGCGGGTTTTCGGATCATTCACCAGCGCCCGGATCTTCGGCTGCATATCTTCGCCATGGATGGCAAAGCGGGTGATCCAGGTCATGTGGTTGATCCCGGCGAACTCGTACTCCACCTCGGCGGGTACATCGTGATACATCAGGCGCTGCCAGCGTTCCGGGGTGGAGGGGTGATCCACCCAGGGGCCGACCCCCAGATAACCGGCCAGTTGGGCGACGGTGTAGCGCACCCCGTAGCAGAGGCCGATGGACTGGATGGTGCTTGCCTCCTTGGCGGCCCAGGTGAGGGGCGCCAGCGGGTTGGCGTAGTTGATGAAGATAGCGTTCGGACAGAGTTCCTCCATATCCCGCAGGATCGCCAGCATGGGCGGAATGTGGCGCAGGGCGCGGAAGATGCCGCCCGGTCCCATGGTGTCGCCCACTTCCTGGATCACCCCGTATTTGGCCGGGATCGCCATGTTCAGCTTCCAGGGGGCGAGGCCGCCCACCTGAATGGCGCTGATGACGAAGTCCGCATGGCGAATCGCATCGCGCTGGCTGGTGGTCTGGCTCACCTGCATCGGCAGGCCGGATTGCGCCACCATCATGGTGATGAGACGGTGGCTCTGGGCCAGCACCTCGGGATTGAGATCCATCAACACCAGCTCGGTGCCCGCCATGGCAGGGTAGGAGAGCAGAGCCGAGACGATCTGGCGGGTAAACATGACGCTGCCTGCGCCAATAATGGTGATTTTGCTCATGTCAGAACCTTATTTGAAAAAACGGGAACGCCAGCGTCCCTGTTGAAGTTGCAGCATGCTGCCGTGGATCATCAGGGCGGCGAGGATCATCACCCCGTAGACCAGTCGGGTCCAGAAGCCGTCGAGACCGGCGCTGATGATGCCCGCCTCCAGCATGCCGATGATGCAGGCGCCAAACAGGCTGCCCAGCAGAGTGCCTCTGCCCCCCAGTACCGAGGTGCCGCCGATGAACACGGAGGCAAAAACCAGCAGCATGTAACCCTGCCCCTGATTGGGCCACCAGCTGCTCATCTCGACGCTGATCAGCACCCCGACCAGCGCGGCGAGCAGCCCCATCAGCATGAAGAGGCCGAGCCGCATCCGGTTGACCGGCACCCCCATCAGGCGGGCTGCCTCCGGGTTGTCGCCGATGAAGTTGATGTTGTCACCCAGCTCGTGATGGGCCAACAGCAGCCAGAGCAGCAGTGCTGCCAGCAGGCTCCAGAGAGCCTGGGCGGGCAGCCACTCCCACGCTCTGCCAGTCAGCAGGGTATGGAGCAGGGTGTCGCGGATCTCGGGCAGGCTGAGGGCCAGCCCGTCGGCCAGCACAGTGGTGAGGCCGCCGATAAAGAACTGGGTACCGATAGTGGCGATGATGGAGGGGATCTGGAACTGCACGATCAGCAGGGCATTGAGCAGCCCGCATAGCAGCCCGCCCGCCATCGCCCCCAGCAGCGCCAGCAGCGGCGAGCCGGTGTGCTGGAACAGCCAGGCGAAGATAAATCCCCCCAGCGCGATAACCGCCGGAAAGCTCATGTCGATCTCGCGGGCGATGATCAACAGGGTCATGCCCAACGCCAGCAGGATGGTCAGCGGAATAGTCGAGAGCAGGGAGGTGTAGATCCGGCCATGGAAAAAGGTGACCGGACTGATGCTGGCAAACAGCCCCCACAACAGCAACAGGATCAGCCCGGTCAGTAAAGGCGCGCGATGGGCGAGCAGGACGTGTCTCATTGGCTGCCCCTTCTGACGGCATCCAGCAGCGCCTGTTGCAGGGCTGGGAGGGTCATGTCGGCCTTGTGGTACTGGGCGACGATGGCGCCCCTGTCCATCACTACGAAGCGGTCGGCAACCCGGTAGGCATCGGCCATGTTGTGGGTGATCAGCAGGCAGGCGCGGCCCTGGGCCCGCAACTGTTCGATAAAGCTGAGCACCTTCTCTACCTCACCGAGGGAGAGGGCGGTGGTCGGCTCATCGAGGATCACCAGCCGGGCATCAAACAGCATGGCGCGGCCGATGGCCAGCCCCTGCCGTTCGCCGCCGGAGAGCAGGCTGACCGGCGCATCGACGTTGGCACCGATGCCGCGAAAATGGAGCACCCGCAGCAGCTCGGCGGCCCGGCGTCGCTCTTCTTGCCGGTCGATAAAGCCCCAGCGATTGCGCAGATGGCGTCCCAGAAAGAGGTTGCGCCAGACGCTCTGCTGCTCGCCGAGGGCGCCGCTCTGATAGACGGTCTCGATGCCGAGCCGACGGGCGGTGGGCACATCGTAGCGATCGCCTGCCACCGTCTGCCCGGCAACGGTCAGGGTGCCGCTGCCGAACGGTTCGGCACCGGCAATGACCCGGATCAGGGTCGATTTGCCCGCGCCATTGTCGCCAAGCAGGGCCACCACTTCACCCGCCCGCTGCTGGAAATGGATATCCCGCAGGGCCTGCACCGGGCCGAACCATTTGTTCAGCCCGTGCAGCTCGAGGGCCAGTGGCGCCATTTAGCGCAGACCTTTGGCCGCCAGCGGGGCGATGAGCGCGATGTTGTCTTTGGTGACAAAACCGGCCCCGGTGTTGATGTCCAGCCCGGCAAAGCCGTAACGCTCGCTCAGCACCAGCTGGACCACCGATAGGTAACCCATCAGGTAGGGTTGGCAATCGGCTACCAGTTGCACATAACCGGACTGGATCCCGTCTGCGGTGGCGGGGGAGAGGCTGAAACCGGCGACAAACAGCTCACCGGGTTTGACGGCGGCGTTGCGCAGGAAGTTGCCCATCTGGGCGGTCAGGGCACCGTGATCCACCAGCACCATCTTCACGTCGGGGTGGGTTGCCAGATAGGAGGTGACGACCGGGGCACCCAGGGACGGGTCTTTGTCCACTTCCTGCGAGATCTGGATGAAGTCGACCTTCATGCCCGCCTCTTCCAGGGTCTTGATCAGGCCACGGGTAGAGTCGCTGCGCTGGGCGATATCCTTGATGCCCCACACCATGGCGCGGTCACCCTTCTTCAGGCCGCTGCGGCGCAGGGCCTCTTTGGCCAGATTGATGCCGCGGGTGGCGTTGTTGTCGCCCACGTAGCCAAAGCCGTTGCTCAATTCATTGGCCATGGTGCCGGAAAGCTCGGTGTCCACCGACGTCACCTTGATCCCCTTGGTGATGGCGTCGGCAATCAGCGGCTGGTAGGCGCTGTCACCGGGGTGGCCCATCACCACGATGCCGGTGGGCTTGGCGGCCACTGCCTGCTTGAAGTTCTCGATCATTTTCTGGGGTTGCCAGTCGGAGTAGACCAGTCGCAGATCCACCCCCAGATCTTCAGCCGCCTGTTTGGCGCCATTCTGCACCACGGTGACGTAGGATTCGCCGACCGGGCCGCCGAGATCAAACCAGATGGTCATATCCTTGCCGGAGGGGGCCGCGCCCACCTGGGAGGCGAGCCGGCAGCCGGACATCAGCAGGCCGGTCAGCCAGCGTTTGGCCGTGTGAGTATTGCCAGTGTGCGTGTTGTGCATTGTGTTTCTCCTTGTTGTAAATGTGGGCGCGGTGGATCGTCTGCGGTGAGGCTCAGGCCATTCAAAGCGCCGGGTAAATGTGGTTGCTGCCACGATCGGGTGTCGGGCGGTCAAATGGGGTGGGCCCAGCAGGCTCACGCGGCCGGATAGCGGGCCAGCTCCTGATAGTCGCCGTCCGCTTCGCAGCGAAAGACGGCGGCGGTTTCGCCGCGCTGGCACCACTGTTGCCATTCCTCAGGCGGGCAGTGGAGGCGGATGGCGAGGCCGCAGCCAGCGCTGAGCTGGCGCGGTACGTCGCAGACCCGAAATGACTGGCCATGCTGCTCCAGCCGCTTGCGCAGCCTGACCGTGCCGAGGGTGGAGTGGAACAGGTAGAGGAACTCCTGATTCATGGTTTGGCTCCCGTGCTGGCGCGCGCGCCAAACAGCGCGGCCCCCAGCGCACCGGCAAACTGGGCATCCGGATGGGTGGCGACCTCGCAGCCCAGCCCTTCGGCCAGATAGTGGCGGAAGGTGGCACAGTGGCTGACGCCGCCGGTGAAGAGCACCGTCGGTCTGGCGCCGAGGCGGCCGATGAAGTTGGCACTGCGCCGGGCCATGGATCGGACGATGCCAGCGAGGATCGACTCGGCCGGAATACCCGCCGAGCGCAGGCTGATCGCCTCCGATTCGGCAAACACGGTGCACATGCTGCTGATGTCGTGGGGCTCGGCCCCTTGCAGCAGTTCGTCAAGCTGCTCGACCCGCGCCCCCATGGTGCGGGTGATCACCTCGAGAAAGCGGCCGGTACCGGCGGCGCACTTGTCGTTCATCAGAAAGTCGGTGAGGTTGCCGTCGCCATCGAGCTGGATCACCTTGCTGTCCTGGCCGCCGATGTCGATGACGGTGTGTACCGATGGGCAGAGCAGGCGGGCACCCAGCCCGTGGCAGGAGATCTCGGTAACCCGGCGATCGGCGAACGACGCCAGATCCCGGCCATAGCCGGTCAGGGTCAGATGGGGGCGTTCTGGCAGATCGGCCGAGAGTTCGGCCCAGCCTTGCTCGATGGCGGCCAACGGACGAAAGGGGGTCGGCACCAGAAAACGGCGGACGATGCGTCCGCCATCCCGGCTGTCGAACAGGATCCCTTTGGTCGCGGTGGAGCCCGAGTCAATCCCGATGGAGAGTGACACGGCGCCTCCTTACAGCATTTCGATAAAGGCGGCCAGCCGGGTTGCCAATTGTCCCTTGTCGGCGCTGGAGTAGTCGGTCTCGACAGCCATGTAGGGGATGCCGTGGCGTTCGCGCACGTGGCGCTTGATGGCCAG
Source organism: Aeromonas sp. QDB62 (assembly GCF_027705695.1). Lineage (NCBI taxonomy): Bacteria > Pseudomonadati > Pseudomonadota > Gammaproteobacteria > Aeromonadales > Aeromonadaceae > Aeromonas > Aeromonas sp. QDB62. The sequence continues at coordinate 16,551 of NZ_JAPDCD010000045.1, forward strand.
TGACTCCACCGCATAGGTGTGGCAAGCCTGCAGGATCACGTCGATCACCCCGTCCGCCTGATACTCCTCCACCATCTGGCTCAGCAGCGTCATGCGCTGGTGGTTGGGGGAGATGCAGGAGCAGCCGATGGCCAGATACTTGTCGGTCAACGCATCGAACGGGTCACCCTGTTCGCTGACGCACTGTTCGGTCGCCTTGGCGCCGGTGCAGTTCTCGTAGCCCACCACCCAGCCACCGTGCTCCTCGATAAGGCGCACCACCTTGTCGGCGGCGCCGCCGATGGGGCAGCCGGTAATGAGAATGCGCGGACGGGCGTCGAGCCGCTTGCCGTCGGCATACTCGGCCTTGATGCGGCGAGTCATCTCCTGCAGCTCGCTGATGAGCTGCTCCTTGTCGAAGCGGAAGGTGGCGCCATAGACCACCTTGAGCAGGTCGGTGCCGCTCAGTGCCGGGGGATTGAGCTGGCCCAGCCGGTAGAAGTCGGCCAGCGCGCGGCGTTCGCGGTTTTTCAGCACGATCGCCTCGTGCAGCGCTTGCTCGCTGATGGGGTTGCCGAACTGCTGCTCCAGCAGCGCCTTGAAGCGGACGATCTCGCTGCGCCACAGGGTGCGGGAGGCCTCGTCATCGGCGCGGTTAGGCAGTTGCATCACGTGCACCGGTTTGAACTCGGCCATGTACTCGTACATCTTCTTCTTGCCGTCGCAGGTGGTCTCACCCACCACCAGATCGGAGAAGTAGAAGTAGGGGCACTTGTCGGTCTTGCCGAAACCGTAGCTGCTCTTGATCAGCGGGCAGAGGTTGCGGGGCAGGTCTTTCTCGGCCTCTTCGATGGTCTCGTCGCTGGTGGAGCAGAGCGATACCACCACGGCGCCGGCGGCCATCGCCACTTCTTGTGGCATAAAGGTGCAGTAGGTACCAACCAGGGGGATCTGTCGCTCCTTGAGTGCCATCACAGCCAGAAAGCCCTGACGACGGGCATCTGAAAAACTCTCGAAAATGGCTGGCAACTCGGTGATCAGTGACATAAGCGATCCTGTCCTGCTGGGAAATGAGAGAGAGGAAGAGGCCGTCCATCACGGCTCTTCCAACCGCGGGAATTATACCTTTGGGGGTAATCCGAAAATTGCGGTGGATCACAAGGTGCCGGATAAAGCCTTAATAACAGGGAGGTTATCTGATGTGTGATGAAGAGAGGGGGGATGAGAATAAACAATGGGCACCGCGAGGTGCCCGTTGCATGTCATCAGTGACGCAGCCCGGTGCCGCGAGAGATGAGCCACCAGGCGATACCGTAGAGGGCCACGATAAAGCCGATGATGATGAGGTAGGCGGTGCCGAGCGGCACGTCGGAGATACCGAGGAAGCCGTAACGGAACGCGTTCACCATGTAGATGATGGGGTTCACCTGGGAGACCCCTTGCCAGAACGGGGGCAGCAGGCTGATGGAGTAGAACACCCCGCCCAGATAGGTGAGCGGCGTCAGCACGAAGGTGGGGATGATGCTAATGTCGTCGAAGGTCTTGGCAAACACCGCATTGATCAGCCCGCCCAGCGAGAAGAGGATCGAGGTGAGCAGCACGGTGAAGCAGACGCTGAACAGATGGTGGATCTGCAGCGGTACGAAGAACAGCGACACCAGGGTGACGATGAGGCCGACACAGAGGCCGCGCGCCACGCCACCGCCCACGTAACCGGCGATGATGACGTAGTTGGGCACCGGCGCCACCAGCATCTCCTCGATATTGCGCTGGAACTTGGCGCTGAAGAAGGAGGAGGCGACGTTGGAGTAGGAGTTGGTGATCACCGACATCATGATGAGGCCGGGCACGATGAACTCCATGTAGCTGAAGCCACCCATGTCACCGATGCGTGAACCGATCAGGTTGCCGAAGATGACGAAGTAGAGGCTCATGGTGATGGCCGGTGGCACCAGGGTCTGGATCCAGATCCGGGTAAAGCGGCTCACTTCCTTGGCCAGAATGCTCTTGAAGGCGATGTAATAGATGGCCAGATTCATGCTTTTCTCCCCTCTTCGACCAGATTGACGAACAGCTCTTCCAGCCGGTTGGCCTTGTTGCGCATGCTCACGACCTGCACCTGCTGGTTCGACAGCTGCTCGAACAGGCTGTTGAGTGACTGGCTCTTGTCGAGATCCACCTCGAGGGTGCGCTCATCCGGCATGCGGCCGTTGAACTCTGGCACCTCGGGTACGGCAGAACCTGGCGCAAGGTCGAGCAGGAAGGTCTCGCGACCCAGCTTGCCCAGCAGGTTTTTCATGCTGGTGTTCTCGATCAGGCGACCCTTGTCGATGATGCCGATGTTGCGGCAAAGCATCTCGGCCTCTTCCAGATAGTGGGTGGTGAGGATGATGGTGACGCCCTGCTCGTTGAGCTCCTTGAGGAAGGTCCACATGGAGCGGCGGATCTCGATATCGACCCCGGCGGTCGGTTCATCGAGGATCAGCAGTTTGGGCTCGTGCATCAGGGCGCGGGCGATCATCAGGCGGCGCTTCATACCGCCGGAGAGGGTGCGGGCAGGCATGTCGCGCTTTTCCCACAGATCGAGCTGGCGCAGGTACTTCTCGGCGCGGATCTTCGCTTCCGCCTTGGGTACGCCGTAGAAACCGGCCTGATGGGTGACAATCTGGATCACCTTCTCGAACTGGCTGAAGTTGAACTCCTGCGGCACCAGCCCGAGTTGGGCCTTGGCCTGTTCCAGATCGCTGTCGATGTCGTAGCCAAACACCTTCACCTTGCCGGCGCTCTTGTTCACCAGCGAGCTGATGACGCCGATGGTGGTGGACTTGCCCGCGCCGTTCGGGCCGAGCAGGGCGAAGAAATCCCCCTGCTTGACGCTAAGATCGATGCCTTTAAGGGCTTCGACGCCCCCCTGATAGGTCTTTTTCAGGCCGCTGATTTCCAGTGCGTTCATTGCAACCTCTGTGATGGTTGAATCCGGCTCGATACAGAAAAGGCGGCCAAGGCCGCCTGCACAGAGTAAAGGGCGCAAGGCCACTTCACCCGTGATATTCCTGAACCTGGCTTACTCCTGGGGTACCACTTTGCCGATAAACGGCAGGTTGCGGTACTTCTGGGCGTAGTCGATGCCACAGCCGACCACGAATTCGTCCGGGATGGCGAAGCCAATCCAGTCGACCGGCACCTGCACCTCGCGGCGGGAGGGTTTGTCCAGCAGGGTGCAGATGGCCAGGGATTTCGGCTCGCGCAGGGAGAGGATCTCGCGCACCTTGTTGAGGGTGTAACCGGTGTCGATGATGTCTTCCACGATCACCACATCCTTGCCCTTGATGTCATCGTCCAGGTCTTTGAGGATGCGGACGTCACGGGTGCTGTGCATGCCGGAGCCGTAGCTGGAGGCGGTCATGAAGTCCAGGGTGATGGGCAGCTGGCACTGGCGGCAGAGGTCGGCCAGGAAGATGCAGGAACCGCGCAGCAGCGCAATCATCACGACTTCGTCAGAACCCTGATAGCGGGCGGTGATCTCTTCACCCAATTTGGCGATCCGGGCGGCTACTTCAGCCTCGGAGATCATCACCTCGACGGTGTGTTTCATCACTTACTCCCATAAGGCCAAAGGGGATTTGGCCGTTCATGAATATCAAAACCGATGATTCTACCACTCATGTCGAAGGGTGCTAGAGATACGTGGTGCTTTTATCGGCTTATTTTAATTGATAGAGTTAGCAGGCACTCAGGCATGATTAGTTAAAATACTATAAACACCATAATCAATAACTATTAGATGATAAAAACTATGGAACCACGCGCAGAAATAAGACGTCGTACCCGGCTGTCGCCGGAAGCTCGTCGCTCCCAATTGATGGAATGTGCCATCGAGGTGTTCTCCCGTCGCGGCATTGGCCGTGCCGGTCACGCCGAGATTGCCGAACAGGCCAAGGTCTCTGTGGCTACCGTCTTCAACTATTTCAACACCCGCGAGGAGTTGGTAGATGAGGTGCTGGCCGAGATCGAACGCTTTGTGAACCAGATGCTGTCGCAGGCATATGGTGACCAGGGCTCAATTTTCGACAAGATCCAGCGTCATGTACGCCTCTCTGTCGATGCCGCCTACGATCAACCGGATTATGCCGGTATCTGGCTGGAGTGGAGTTCATCGGTTCGGGAAGAGGTATGGCCCCGCTATACCCGGCTGCTCGATCAGTGCCTTGAGCTGATCGCCAGCGAGCTGCAAACCGCCATGGATGCAGGGGAGATCACCAGCGTGCTGTCGGCACAGGATCTGGCCCGCTCTTTGACCGGTTTTGGCTATGTGATGATGCAGATGATCAATCAACCCCAGCGCCCGGCGCGCGAAGAGGTGACTGATTTCCTGTTCAAGTACGTGACGGCACCTATTCAGGCTTGCTGATACGGCTTAACGAAAAAAGGCGCCCCTCATCGAGGGGCGCCTTTTTTTATCCGGTTTATCTGGCTAGCTCAGCCGTGGCCATAGCCCCAGCGGTTGGTCAGCTCATGCTCGACACCCAGATGATCGAGGATGCGGGCGACCATAAAGTCCACCAGGTCCTCGATACTTTTCGGTTCATGATAGAAACCGGGGGCGGCAGGCATGATGGTCACCCCGAGCCGCGCCAGTTTCAGCATGTTCTCCAGATGGATCGCCGAGAAGGGGGTTTCGCGGGGCACCAGGATCAGCTGGCCGCGCTCCTTGATCACTACATCCGCCGCCCGCTCCAGCAGATTGTCGGAGGTGCCGTTGGCAATGGCCGAGACGGTGCCCATGGAGCAGGGGCAGACCACCATCTGCTTGGGCGCTGCCGAGCCGGAGGCGACCGGCGAGAACCACTCCTCCTTGCCGCAGGCCACGATCTGCCCCTCCTGGGCGCCATATTGGCGACAGAGATAGGCAGAGAGTTCCTTCGGCGAGCCGGGCCAATCCTGCTGCTGCTCGGTCTTGAGTACTACCCGTGCCGCCGAGGAGGCGAGCAGGTAGACCCGATAGTCCGCCTGCACCAGACACTGGAGCAGGCGCAGGGCGTAGGGGGCGCCGGAGGCACCGGTCAGCGCCAGGGTGATCGCTTTGTTCATAGCTCGCCGTGGTAATCCTTGAGGCGGGCGATCAGCTTGTCATGAATGCCGCCGAAGCCGCCGTTGCTCATGATCAGAATATGGTCGCCATCGCGGCTCTCGGCCACCAGCCGGTTGATCAGGGTCTCCAGATCGTTGAACACCTTGGCGGGTCGGGTCATATGGGCCGTCACCTCGCCGAGATCCCAGCCGATGTTGGGCGGCTGGAAGAAGAACACCTCGTCGGCGCCATCGAAGCAGCCAGCCAACTCCTCCTTGTGAACCCCCAGCTTCATGGTGTTGGAGCGTGGCTCCAGCACCGCCAGAATGCGGGCCTCACCCACCTTGGCGCGCAGGCCGCCGAGGGTGGTCTCGATGGCGGTGGGGTGGTGGGCAAAGTCGTCATAGACGCTGATGCCGGCCACTTCCCCTTTCAGCTCCATCCGCCGCTTGGGGGATTTGAACTGGCAGAGCGCCGCGATGCCGTGCTCCACCATGACGCCAGCATGGCGGGCGGCCGCGATGGCCATCAGGCCGTTGTTGACGTTGTGTTCGCCGATGCACTCCCAGTGCACCTCACCCTGTTTTTCGCCATCCAGCCAAACTTCGAAGGCGGAGCCGTCATCGGCCAGTTTGACCGCCTTCCACTTGGCGTCGTCCTGACCGACCAGCTCCACTTCGCTCCAGCAGCCCATCTTGCGCACGGCGGTGAGGTTGTCATCGGCTTGCGGGAACAGCACCCGGCCATTGCTCGGTACGGTGCGCATCAGGTGGTGGAACTGGCGCTGGATGGCGGCAAGATCCGGGAAGATATCCGCGTGGTCGAACTCCAGGTTGTTCATCACCAAGGTGCGCGGGTGGTAGTGGACGAACTTGGAGCGCTTGTCGAAGAAGGCGCAGTCATACTCGTCCGCTTCGATGACGAAGAAGGGGGCGGAGCCCAAGCGGGCCGAGACCGGGAAGTTGCCCGGCACGCCGCCGATCAGGAAACCGGGCTCCAGCTTGGCGTACTCCAGCACCCATGCCAGCATGCTGGCGGTGGTGGTCTTGCCGTGGGTGCCGGCAACGGCCAGTACCCAGCGATCTTGCAGCACGTGCTCCAGCAGCCACTGGGGGCCGGAGATATAGGGCAGATTGCGATCCAGCACATATTCAACACAGGGGTTGCCGCGGCTCATGGCGTTGCCGATCACCACCAGATCCGGCGCCGGATCAAGCTGAGAAGGATCATAGCCTTCGGTCAGTTCGATGCCCTGTTGCTCGAGCTGGGTGCTCATGGGGGGATAGACATTGGCGTCCGAGCCGGTCACCCGGTAACCAAGCTGTTTTGCCAACACCGCCAGACCACCCATAAAGGTGCCGCAGATCCCGAGAATGTGAATATGCATACCGCTTCCTTTCGCAGTAAAGGGAAGTGCGCATTCTAGGGGGTGTTGCGGTGGTGGCACAAGCCGCACTCATGGTGAGAGACCCACAGATGCGGCACCGGAGGCAGAAATCTTGTCGCCGTCGGGGTGTGCGAGACTGGAATGGGTTGCTGGGCTTTCTTTGAGGCTTGATTTTGTGTCGCACTTTCTTACAATTCTTCGGTTTTGTGACGCACTCTACAGTTTTACCATATCGCACTTTTCCAACGGAGAGTCTCCATGGGCAAGTTCCTGCTTTGCTATCTGGTCGGTGGTCTGCTGGCCATCAGTTGGGCTGCGCTGCCCGCTCATGGTCCCTGGGATCAGTGGGACCTTGCGATTTTTCATACCGTTAACGGCTGGCTCGGGCAGTCGCCGTTGTGGGCCGATCTGGTGGCCATCACCAATAACCGGCTGTTCGATCTGGCGGTACTCGCCTGCATGGGGCTGATCCTGGCCCGCTGTTTCTTCGCCCGGGATCTGGCGGGGCGTCGCCAGCTGGTGGCGATGGGCATTGTGATGCTGCTGAGTGCGCTGGCGATCAATCAGCTTGGTCATCAACTGCCGGTGGAGCGCCCCAGCCCGACTCTGATGGTGGCCGATGCGCTGCGGGTGACCCAGATCAGCGGCATTCCGACCAAGGACTCTTCCGGCGATAGCTTCCCGGGGGATCACGCTCTGTTCCTGATGATCTTCGCCGGTTTTGCCCTGCGCTATCTGCCGCGCTGGGCCGGTGTCAGTGCATTGCTGATGGTGCCGATCTTTTCCGCGCCGCGCATTCTGGCGGGCGCCCACTGGTTTACCGACGTCTATGTCGGCGCACTGGGGCTGGCGACCCTCTGCCTGCCCTGGTTACTGCTGACCCCGATGGCGGATCGGCTGATCGCGCGAATCGTTCCCTATCTCGCACCATTGCCGTTGCTGCGCAGCCAGACCCACTGATTGAGCGTCGCAAAATAAAACGCCCCGACATCTTGATGTCGGGGCGTTTTATTATCAGCCCGCTAGAGTATCAGCCTTGATAGCCGTTCGGGTTGTTGCTTTGCCAGCGCCAGGTATCGACCATCATCTGCTCCAGACCTCGCTCTGCCTGCCAGCCCAGCTCGGCACGGGCCAGCGTCGGCTCGGCCCAGCACTCGGCGATGTCGCCCGGGCGACGGGGTTTGATCTGGTAGGGAATGGGGCGGCCGCTGGCGGCCTCGAACGCCTTGACCATCTCCAGTACCGAGTAACCCTGACCGGTGCCCAGATTGTAGGTGAAGACGCCGGTATCGCTCTTGATGCGCGCCAGTGCTTTCAGGTGGCCGATGGCCAGATCCACTACATGGATGTAATCGCGCACGCCGGTGCCGTCTGGCGTCGGGTAGTCATTACCAAATACCCCCAGCTCCTTGAGCTTGCCGACACCCACCTGGCTGATATAAGGCAGCAGGTTGTTGGGGATGCCGTTGGGATCTTCACCAATCAGGCCGCTTTCGTGAGCGCCGACCGGGTTGAAGTAGCGCAGCAGCACGATGGCCCAGCGGGGATCGGACTTTGACAAGTCGCGCAGGATCTCTTCCACCATCAGCTTGGAGCGACCATAGGGGTTGGTGGCACTGGTGGGGAAATCTTCCCGTAGCGGTACCGAAGCGGGATCGCCATAGACGGTGGCAGAAGAGCTGAACACCAGCCGGAAGACGCCCGCCTTGGCCATCTCTTCGCACAGTACCAGAGTGCCGCTGATGTTGTTCTGGTAGTAGGTGAGCGGGATCTGGCTCGACTCTCCGACTGCCTTGAGGCCCGCGAAGTGGATCACCGATTCGATCTGGTGGTTGGCAAACAGCTGCTGCAGGCAGGCTCTGTCCAGCACATCCCCTTCGACGAAGGTGACCGGCTGGCCGGTGATCTGCTCGACCCGCTTGAGTGACTCCGGTGAGGAGTTGGAGAGGTTGTCGAGTACCACGACCTGCTGCCCCGTGCCGAGCAGCTCAACCAGGGTGTGGGAGCCGATATAGCCGGCGCCCCCTGTGACCAGTATTGTCATTTTTTATCCCGTGTTCTGGTGAAACTGGGGGCAGAGTCTACCCGTCCTGCCTGCTCTGGAAAAGCTTGGGATGCCAATGAACCCCTTTGTGTATCTCAATAATCGAGACTGATATCCCCTTTCACGGTGCAGGAGCAGGCCAGGGCCACGCCGCTCTCCAGATCCTGCGCACTCAGCGTCATCACGCTCTGGCGCTCGATGTCTCCCTCTGTAGTACAGCGGCAGGCGCCGCAGACACCGGCGCGACAAGCTGCCATCATGGTTTCACCCGCCATTTCTAGCGCCGCCAGCAGGGTCTGGCCCGGCAGGATCTTCACCTTTTTGCCGCTCTTTTTCAGGGTCAGCCAGAAGTGGTCGCTGGTGGTCGTGGCGGGCTCTGCGGGGGGAAGACCAAAGGACTCCTGATGCAACTGCTCCGGTGGCAATCCCAGCTCCGCCAGCATGGTGCTGACCGCCGCCATATAGGGGGTTGGGCCGCAGAGATAGACATGGCGCTCGTGCAGGTCAGGGGCCAGTTCGGCCAGCATGGTGGGGGTGAGTCGGCCAATCCAGGGGTGGTCAGCCGGAGCTTGCTCCAGCACGAATGCATGACGTAGCCCGATATGTGCCTCAGCCAGCACAGTCAGCTCCTCGGCAAAGATCACATCTGCTGGCGAGCGGGCGCTATGGATAAAGCGGATATCGGCGTCCGGCCGTTTGGCAAACTCGTCCCGCAGCATGGCCCACATGGGGGTGATGCCGGAACCAGCACTGAGCAGCAGCGGCCGCTGGCAAGGGAGGTTGGTCAGGTTGAACTCGCCGAACGGGCCATCGGCCCGGATCTTGTCGCCCACTTGCAGGGTCTGGTGAAGATGGCGGGAGACCCGCCCCACATCCTTGATGGTGACCTGCCAGCATGAATCCTGCGGGCTGGAGGAGAGGGTATAGGCGCGGCACTCCGGCTGGCCGTCGATCTCGGTATGCAGGGTGATGCACTGGCCAGCCAGTACGGGAGGGAGGCTGCCAGCAAGCGGCGCCAGCTGCCAGCTCACTACGTCGTGGGTGTTCTGTTGGCGGCCAATGCAGGTGAGCGTGAGAGAGGTCATCACAAGGCTCCTTAGGTTTGAAACGGGTTGAAAAACGTCTGATGGAAAAGCCGGATCCAGAAAAAAGGCGAGCCGGGCGGCTCGCCAAACGCTTACAACATACTGAGCGTGTAAGGCGGATATGGAACCGCTCAGGCCGCCAGGATCTCGGCCAAGTCAGCCTCGGCCGTGGTGGTCCCTTTCAGGCCAAACTGCTCCTCCAGCACCTTGAGCAGGGCCGGGGTGAGGAAGGCGGGGGCGGTCGGCCCGGTACGAATGTCTTTCACCCCAAGGGAGAGCAGGGTGAGCAGAATGACGATGGCTTTCTGCTCGAACCAGGAAAGCACCAGCGTCAGCGGCAGATCGTTGACCCCGCACTCGAACGCTTCGGAGAGCGCCAGCGCCAGCTGAATGGCGGAGTAGGCATCGTTGCACTGGCCCACGTCCAGCAGGCGCGGAATACCGCCGATGTCGCCAAAGTCGAGCTTGTTTAACTTGTACTTGCCGCAGCCCAGCGTGAGCAGCAGGCTGTCGCGCGGTGCCGCCTTGGCAAACTCGGTGAAATAGGCTCGCTCGGCCTTGTCGCCGTCACAGCCACCCACCAGGAAGAAGTGGCTGATCTCCCCGGCTTTTACCTTCTCAATCACCGCGGGTGCGGCCTGCATCAGGGCGTTGCGGGCAAAGCCGATGGTGATGAAGTGCTCGAGCTCGGTGTGTTTGAAGCCATCGAGTGCCAGAGCCTTGGCGATCACGGCGGAGAAATCATCCCCTTCCAGATGAGTGACGCCCGGCCAGCCGACGATGGAGCGGGTGAAGATGCGGTCGCTGTAGTTGCCCACGTTCGGGTCGATGATGCAGTTGGAGGTCATCACCACGGCGCCCGGGAAGTTGGCAAACTCCTTCTGCTGGTTCTGCCAGGCGGAGCCGTAGTTGCCCACCAGATGGGGGTACTGTTTGAAGAAGGGGTAGGCCAGTGCGGGCAGCATCTCGCCGTGGGTGTAGACATGAATGCCGGTCCCCCTGGTCTGCTCCAGAATGAGCTTGAGATCCATCATGTCGTGGCCGGAGACCAGAATGCACTTGCCGGGGATTGGCGTGACCCTGACCCGGGTGGGCTCCGGGTGGCCGAAGGCGCTGGTTTCACCCAGATCCAGCATCTCCATGATTTTGAAGTTGAGCTGACCGATCTCCATGGCACAGTTGAACAGCCGACCCATTTCGCTCGGGTCTGTGCTGAGCCAGCTCATGATGCGGTGGAATTCGGCGGCCACCTCGTCACTCTGCTGATCCAGCACCCGGGCGTGCTCCATGTAGGCGGCGGCACCCTTGAGGCCGTAGAGGCAGAGCAGACGAAGCCCCATGATGTCTTCATTCACCTCGTTCTTGCCCCGATTGGGGGCGGCTGGCGCGGCATGGGCAAGTTGTTCCAGCAGCTCGGCACCGGGTTCGAAGTAAGCGGAGTGTGGCAAGTCGTTGACCTGCACCGCCATGGCGGCCAGACGATCGGCCAGCTGCTGGCGATAGGCGAGGGCCTGATTGACATAGGCCACGATGCGATTCGAGTCGAAGTTGACGTTGGTGAGGGTGGCGAAGAAGGCCTTGGGCACGAAGGCATCGATCTCGCGATCTATGATGCCCTGCTCGCGGGCGGCCAGCGCCCAGGCGCTGAGTCCCTGCAGGGTATAGATCAACACATCTTGCAGATCCGAGGTTTCCGCCGTCTTGCCGCACATACCTTGTGCGTAGGCACAGCCGTTGCCTGCCGGGGTACGAATTGTCTGTTCACATTGCACACAAAACATCATGCCTCTCCTAATTGGACATTTCAGTTGTTTGTTTTGTGGCGATTCTATTCCCCTCGTGAAAAACTTAATAGACATTCAATTTGCCAATTAAGGTTCCCTTGATGCAGATCAAAAATAAAAAAAAGCCGCCCAAACAGGGCGGCAAGCGGGTGGATAAAAGGAGAGACAACTCAGGTTTGCAACAGAACATAACAATCAAGCGGGGTGGGCCGGGGTCTGGTCAGGTGCCCCCAGCCCGCTACTTACTCAAGCAAGCATACGTATGCTGTAGCTGGCTTGGTTCACTATCAGGCCAGATAAGCGCGCAGCATCCAGACCAGTTTTTCCTGCTGTTGCACATAGTCGGAGAGGATGGAGGCGGTGCCTTCATCACCGGCTTCGGCGGCCTGACCCAGAATGCGGCGCTGGGCAACCAGCAGTTCGCGGAAGCTCTCCAGCAGGGATTCGACACAGGCGCGGCCATCATGCAGCCCTTTCTGCTCGGGGATGGCAGAGACTTTCAGGTAGTCGCTGAAGCTGTGCATCGGCACCCCATCCAGCGTCAGGATCCGCTCGGCCAGCGCATCGACTTTCAGCAGCAGGTCGTTGTAAATCTCTTCAAATTTCAGGTGCAGTTCGAAGAACTGGTTGCCACGGATATTCCAGTGGAAGCCGCGTACGTTCATGTAGAGGATCTGGTAGCTGGCCAGCAATTTGTTCAACTCGGCTGCCAGGGCTTGTGATTGAGCAGTATCAAGACCAATCGGGCTTTTCATCATTCACCTCCAGATTTGGAAATCAGTTTTAAATTCTCTTTTGGAACGCAGTCAGAATAACGCCTTGCAAAATGCAGGGACAATTGCTTGTGCCTAACTGTTTGATAGCTAACGGCTATCAAACAGTACGCAGCAGCGGGGACAATGGATGAGGATTAGGGGAAGTATTTTTCGAGCAGCGCCATCAGGATGGCCTGACACTCGCGGTCCGCTTCGCTATCGACCTTGCTGGCGCGAAAGTGGAGCTGAAAGGCGCGCATGACGGCGCGGCTCTGCTCATCCCACTGGCCGGTCTGGGGTAGGCCGTAGCCATAGCGGGCCAGCTGTTGTTGCCACATTGCCGCATCCCAGTCGGGCAAGGGGCTGGCCAGTAGCGCTGCTACCCGCTCTTCATCGGGCCAGGCGCCGACCCCGTACGTCAGATAGAGCTGGCGCCAGGGGAAGTGGGGGCCGGGATCCTGCTTGCGCTCGGGGGCGACATCGCTGTGGCCCAGCACCTGGGTCGGTGGAATGCGGTAGCGGGCGACCAGCTCCCGACTGAGGGCGCCGACGGCGGCAATCTGCTGCGGGGTATAGGGTTGCCAGCGGCGGGCATCGGGGGCCAACGACTCATCTTCCGCTGGATAGCCGAGGTTGACGATCTCGATGCCAAGGGAGCTGGCATTGAGCCCGGCATATTGGTGCCAGCGGCTGCGCCCTGCATGCCAGGCGCGCGCACTGTCCGGCACCAGCTGATAGACCGGCAGCGGGGTCTCGTGGCTGTCGCGGGGGATCAGGTAGTGGGCGCTCACCTTGTGCTCCGGCTCGGTCAGCAGGCGCAGGGAGTTGGCATCATCTTCGTCGGTGTAGTGGAGGATCAGAAAGGCGATCCGCTCGTTCTGGTTGGCGCTCTGATAGCGGGTCGAGAGCTGGTATTCGGACGGGGTGCAGGCGCCCAGTAGCAGAACTAGTGGCAGAAAGAAGAGGGGAAGAAGACAGCGCCAGCGCCATCCCCCTGCGACAGCCAGTCTGCTGAGCGTGGGGGGAGTGAGTCGCTGGCACATGTCGAAGGCCCTGCCCGGTCAGTCGCGCTGCTGGTTAGCTGCGGTACTTGGCAGTGAGGCCAATCAGGAAGTTGCGCAGGATCTGATCCCCGCAATCCTGATAGTGCTTGTGATCCTTGGAGCGGAACAGGGCACTGAGCTCGGACTTGGAGAGGTTGAAGTCGGCGAGCTTGAGCGTGCCGAGCATATCCTCTTCCTTGTAGTTGAGGCCGATGCGCAGCTTGCGCAGGATCATGTTGTTGTTGATCCGGTTCGGGATCACCTGGGCCGGGGCATCTTCCCGCACACCACGGCGCGCGATGATGAAGCCATCGAGGAACTGGCTCAGGGCCGAGTCGGGACAGGCGACATAGCCTGCCTCTTGCTCTTCACCTTCCGCCGCCTCTTTCATCAACCAGCTGTGCAGCTGGGCGTGAGTGACCGTCAGGTTGCCCTTGGCAAACATCTCGACCATCTCGTCGTTGCTGATGGTGAGGGCGTAGCGCAGACGGCGCAGAATATCGTTGTTGGTCATGCTGACTCCTGTGTAAACGGCGCAACTTTACCATCTGGCGGCCCTCGCGTCAGAAAAAGCGGGGGCCGGTACAGTTCGGGTCAAGCCAATCAAGCCTTACCGAGATAGCGGGGCGCCTCCTGGCGCACCAGTTCCAGCGCATCTTGCAGCTCCAGCAGCTCGGGTTCCAGCTCGCTGACCGGTACGCCGTCGCGCAGCTGTTGCTCCAGCTGGGAGAGCAGCCGTTGCAGCCCCGGCACCCCGGAATAGGCACAGCCACCGTTGAGGCGGTGGAGCTGGGCCAGCACCTCGCTATCTTCAATTTCGCCAGCCAGTGCGCTATCCAGCACCGGCTCGACTTCGTCGAAACTGGCCAGCAGCATGGTCAGCATCTCTTTGGCGAGATCCTCTTTGCCCGCTGCCTGACGCACCGCCAGCGCCCAGTCTATCTGCTGGGCACCGTCATTCTGGTGGCGGCGATAGGCAAAGTCGGTGATGAGCTGGGCCAGCATGGTCTCGTCGATGGGCTTGGCCAGATAGTCGTCCATCCCCTGGCGGATCAGGCGCTCACGCTCGCCGGGGATGGCGTGGGCGGTCACCGCCACGATCGGGGTGGTGGTGTTGAGTGACTGGTTGCGGATCGCCTGGGTGGCGCTGATGCCATCCATGATCGGCATCTGGATATCCATGAAGATGATGTCGAATGGCTGGCTCTGGGCCTGCTTGACCGCCTCCTTACCGTTTTTGCACACCACCACCTGACTCACCATCTCCTTGAGCATGGCGGCGATCAGCTTGAGGTTGGCTGCATTGTCATCCACCGCCAGCACCTTGATCGGCTGCAACTGACGCGGCGCGGGTTGGGCGGGCAGCTTCTGGCGGCTCGCCTCGGGCGAGAGCAGGGCGTGCAGCAGCTTGCGGTGGTTGACCGGTTTGGAGAGGCAGTGCTGGGCGCCGTGGGCCAGCATCGCCTCGTAGAGCGCTGGCTCGTGGCTGCTGAGCAGCACTATGGTGTTCTGCTGCTGGCCGCTCAGGCTGTCGAGGCGGCCAATCACCTGCTGTGGCGTATGCAGGGTGCTGCTGCCGATGATCACCATCTCTTGCTCGCTCATTTCGGGCCAGGGGTCATCGCTGGTCAGTGGCTGCACGTCGAGCTGCCACTCCGCCAGCAGGGCGAGCAGGGAGGCTTGGGCGAAGGGATCCGGCTCCAGCAGCCAGAGCCGTTTGCCACGGATCCGATCCAGCGGCAGTTGATCGCTCTGGGGCAGGGGCGAGACCTCCACATCGAGGCTGAACGAGAAGATCGAGCCCTTGTCCAGCTCTGACTCGAAGCGGATCTGGCCGCCCATCTGCTGCACCAGCTTCTGGGTAATGACCAGGCCAAGACCGGTGCCGCCATAACGGCGGGAGATGGAGGAGTCGGCCTGATTGAAGGCCTGGAACAGTTGGCGCTGCTGCTCTTGCGAGATGCCGATACCGGTATCACGGATCCGGATGTTGAGTCTCACCTTGTGGTTGCCGCTGCCTATCTGCTCGATATGGACATCGACGTTGCCCTGCTCGGTGAACTTGATGGCGTTGCCGGCGAGGTTGGTCAGCACCTGCTGCAGCCGCATGGGGTCGCCGGTGAGGGAGTCCGGCACGTCGGCATCTACCCGTAGCGAGAGCTCCAGTTGCTTGTCGTGGGCGCTGGGGCCGAGCAGGTGCATGGTCTCGTTGAGGGTGTCGCGCAGGCTGAAAGGGATATGCTCCAACTGCAGCTTGCCCGCTTCCAGCTTCGAGAAGTCGAGGATGTCGTTGATGATGCCAAGCAGGTTGCGCGCCGACTTCTCGATGGTCTGCATGTAGTCGGTCTGGCTCGGGGTCAGGCTGGTTTTCAGCAACTGGCGGGTAAAACCGATGACCCCGTTGAGCGGCGTGCGCAGCTCGTGGGACATGTTGGCGAGAAACTCCGATTTGACCCGCGCCGCCTCTTGCGCCCGTTTCTTGGCCATGTCGAGCTCGACGTTCTGGATCTCGATCTGCTCCAGGGTTTCGCGCAAATCCGAGGTGGCCTGATCGATATTCTGCTGCATCTCTTCGTGATATTCGGAGAGCGCCTTGGCCATGGCGTTGATGCCGTTTTTAAGCATATCCAGCTCGCCGGTCAGCTCGCCGCTGACCCGGGTATCGAGCCGCCCCTCCCTGATCTTGTGCACCGCCTGCACCATGTTGGTGATGGGCTGGGTCACGCTCTTGACCAGACGGAAACCAAACAGGGTACTGAAGGCGACCCCGATGAGCACCATGATCACCGCAAAGAAGGTGTCGCGGTACTGCAGCAGCATGGCCCGATCGGTCGCCATCTGCATCGAGATGTAGCCGATCATCGGCGGCTCTACATCGCTGGGTAGCGGGAAGCCATCGAGGCTGGTTTCGGCCTGGATCGGGGTGCGCAAAATGATGTCGTCCCCCTGAAACGTCACGCTGGTCAGATCCGGAATCGGCTCGCCATCGGGCAGTCTGAGCCGGGTGAAATCCCGGTGATAGTTCGAGGTAACGAACAGCTGGTTGTCCTGGGTGAAGACCGCGATGGACTTGATGAAGGGGGAGTTCTTGCGATGGGTCAGGCCAATCAGCCGCTTGAGGGATTCGCGACTGTGTTGGGTCATGCCATATTCACTGGCGATCGCCAGTGGTTCGATGATGTTGATCCCCTGATCAATGAGGTTGTTTTCCAGCTGCTGGTAGCGGTGGAAGGTGAAGTAACCGGCCATCAGGCCACCGATGATCAGGGTCGGCAGGATGGTGAAGGCGAGAACGCGTGCTCTCAGGCCATATTTGGTCATACGAACAGGCCACCAGTGAACAGGGTTGGCGATAGGGTTGATGGCAATGCACGGGCTCTCAGGCCGTATTTGGTCATACTATTATTCTTGTGGGACAATACCCGGCAGCAGATTCCACAATCATGACATAGCCACCTATAGGCACCAAGTTTTATGGCCCAGTTTTTCAAGCCCCAAAAGAAGTCCACCCAGCTCCAACGCATTGAATTTACGATAGACACCCTCGATCACCACTGCGTCGGTATCGGTCGCCATCAGGGCAAGGCGATCTTCGTCGAAGGGGCTCTGCCCGGCGAGACCGTCAAGGCGCGCATCACCGAAGAGAAAAAACAGTATGGTCACGCTGCCTTGCAACAGGTGGTGACCCCGGCGGCCAACCGCATCGCCCCCTTTTGCAGCCACTATCGCGAGTGCGGCGGTTGCAGTGCCCAGCACATGTCGGTTGCCGATCAGCAAGCGGCCAAGGCGGCCGGGCTGGTCAGCCTGTTCGAGCGGTTGGGCAACATCAAGGCACCAGCGCTGGAGCCGGTACTGACCGGTGAAGATCGCGCCTACCGCCGGGTCTGTCGTCTGGCCATCAAATTTGACAAGAACGGTCGCTGCACCCGGGTCGGTTTCCGCCGCCGCAACAGCAACGATCTGGTGGAGATTGACGGTTGCCCGGTGCTGGCCGAGCCGCTCTCTGCGTTGATCCCTGCACTGCGTGACTGCCTCAATCGCCTCAAGAGCCAGCGTGAGCTGGGCCATGCCGAGCTTATCCAGGCCGAGCAGGGGATCATGATGCTGCTGCGTCACACCGGCCGCCCCAATGAGGCGGATCGCGCCCTGCTGGTGGAGTTTGCCAAAGCGCAGGGGATCGACCTCTATCTGCAGGCTGCTGATGAACGCATCGAAGCGCTGCAGCAACAATTTTCCCCATCCTACTCGCTGGATGGCCTGTCTCTTGCATTTGCTCCCGGTGATTTCATTCAGGTCAACGGCCCCATCAACCAGAGCATGGTGGAGCAGGCGCTGACATGGCTCGGGGCGAGCAAGGATGACAAGGTGCTCGATCTCTTCTGCGGTATCGGCAACTTCACCCTGCCGCTGGCCCGTCAGGCTCGCGAAGTGGTGGGGGTCGAAGGTGAACTGGCCATGGTGCAGCGGGCCGAAGAGAACGCCCGTCGCAACGGCATCACCAATGCCCGTTTCTACAAGGCCGATCTGAGCGATGACATCGTCGGCATGTCCTGGGCGCGGGAAGGGTTTGATCTGGTGCTGCTGGATCCGGCTCGCCCCGGCGCGCTGGAAGTGATGGGGCACGTCGTGAAACTTTCACCCAAGCGGGTGGTCTACGTCTCCTGTAACCCGGTCACCCTGGCGCGTGACAGCCAGGTGCTGGTGAAAGGGGGTTACCGTCTGGTACGCCTCGGCATGCTCGACATGTTCCCTCACACCGGCCATCTGGAGTCCATGGCACTGTTTGAACGGATCTAGGCTGTGGGGTATCCAGATGTTCCGTAGCAGCGGTCATCTGGAGTCCATGGCGCTGTTTGAACGGATCTAGGCTGTGGGGTATCCAGATGTTCCATAGCAGCGGTCATCTGGAGTCCATGGCGCTGTTTGAACGGATCTAGGCTGTGGGGTATCCAGATGTTCCGTAGCAGCGGTCATCTGGAGTCCATGGCACTGTTTGAACGGGAGTAAATGACTCATCAGTTTGGCGATGCCTGATTGGTCATCCGGCTGTTTGATCAGATGTGATTGGGGTAATCTAGACCCTTGTCGTTCGGCAGGGCCTGTTGGCGCGCTCTATTGTCTTTCTGGACAATATGCCTTGAAAAGTGCGCTGGATATCCCCATTTGAGGCAATCTCATGAGAGGGAGAAAGTGACAGCTTTCGGCCCGATAATTTAAAGGATTGATACCATGGTTGCGGTTCGCGATATTCATTTGAAAGACAACTTCACCCTGGAGGAGTGGGTCGGCTCGCTCTCCTTGAGTGACAGTGACAAGGATCAGCTGCGAACCGTTTACCAGTACTGTCTGACGCTCGGTGACGAGGCGCTGACCAGCAAGTTGCTGGTGCGCGGCATTGAAATGGTGGGCATCCTGCAGATGCTCAGCATGGATATCGGTACCCTCAAAGCGGCCATCATCTACCCCTTCGTCGAAGCCGGTCTCATCAGCCAGGAGCGGATGGACGAAGACTTCGGCTCCAAGATCGCCAAGCTGGTGGAAGGGGTGCTGGAGATGGAAGCCATCCGCTCCCTGCAGACCCTCCATCGCAGTGAAACCTCGCCTGAGCAGGTAGACAACGTGCGCCGCATGCTGCTCGCCATGGTCGAGGATGTGCGTGCCGTGGTGATCAAGTTGGCGGAGCGAATTGCCTGCCTGCGTGAGGCAAAGACGGCAGATGAAGAGACCCGGGTGCTGATGGCCCAGGAGATCACCAACATCTATGCGCCGCTCGCCAACCGTCTCGGCATCGGCCAGCTCAAGTGGGAGCTGGAAGATCTCGCCTTCCGCTACCTGCACCCGGATACCTACAAGCAGATCGCCAAACAGCTCGATGAGAAGCGGCTCGACCGCGAGCGCTACATCCGCGAGTTCGTGCAATCCCTGCGTAATGGCCTGAAAGAGGCCGGGGTGGAAGCGGAGGTTTATGGCCGTCCGAAACACATCTACAGCATCTGGCGCAAGATGCAGAAGAAGCACCTCGAATTCAACGAGCTGTTCGATGTGCGCGCGGTGCGGGTAGTGACCAAGCGGCTGCAGGATTGCTATGCGGCGCTCGGTATCGTTCATACCCAATTCCACCACATTCCCCGCGAGTTTGACGACTATGTCGCCAACCCCAAACCCAACGGCTATCAGTCGATTCACACCGTAGTGGTGGGGCCCGAAGGCAAAACCGTCGAGATCCAGATCCGTACCGACCAGATGCATCAGGATGCCGAACTCGGCGTCGCTGCCCACTGGCGTTACAAGGAAGGCGCGCAGGCTGGCGGCAAGGCCAATACCTTCGAAGACAAGATCGAGTGGCTGCGCAAGCTGCTCGCCTGGCAGGAGGATCTCTCCGAGAGCGGCTCCCTGCTCGAGGATCTGCGCAGTCAGGTGTTCGAAGACAGAGTCTACGTCTTCACCCCGAAAGGGGATGTGATCGACCTGCCGGCGGGCGCCACCCCGCTCGACTTTGCCTATCACGTCCACAGCATGATCGGCCACCGCTGCATCGGCGCCAAGATTGACGGCCGCATCGTGCCGTTTACCTACGCGCTGCAGACCGGCGATCAGGTTGAGGTGATCACCCAGAAAGAGCCGAACCCGAGCCGCGACTGGATGAACCCCAACTCCGGCTTCCTGCGCTCCAGCCGGGCGCGGGCCAAGGTGGCAACCTGGTTCAGAAAGCTGGATCGGGACAAGAATATCGTGGCCGGTCGCGAGCTGTTCGAGAAGGAGCTGGATCGCCACAACCTCAGCATGTCCAAGATCGACAAGGGCAACATGCTGCGGCGCTTCAATCTGGAGAGCACCGACGATCTGCTGGCCGGTATCGGCAGCGGCGATATCCGCATCAATCAGGTGCTCAACTATCTCGACACCTGCTACAACAAGCCGACGGCGGAAGAGGAAGATCGTCGCCTACTGGAGAAACTGGAGCAGAAGGCCAACGCGCCAATGCGCCACAAGCCCAAAGACCACATAGTAGTGGAAGGGGTCGGCAATCTGATGACCCATATCGCCCGCTGTTGCCAGCCGATCCCGGGGGACTCCATTCAGGGCTTCATCACCATGGGGCGCGGCGTCTCCATCCACCGGGAAGATTGCGAGCAGCTCAAGGAGCTCTCCCGTCGCAACCCGGAGCGGCTGATCGATGCGGTGTGGGGGGAAAACTACTCCGGTGGCTACGGCCTCACCATCCGGATCATCTCCAACGATCGCTCCGGCCTGCTGCGTGATATCACCACAGTGCTGGCCAACGAGAAGATCAATGTGATGGGGGTGCGCTCGCGCTCCAATGTGCGCGAGCAGACCGCCGAGATCGACATGGAGCTGGAGATTTACAACATCAACGCCTTCAACCGGGCGTTGGCCAAGCTCAGTCAGCTTAACGACGTGATCAGCGCCAAGCGGCTGTAATTATCGAACCGACCGGCCCCAGTGGCCGGTCTGCATTTCCGACCCTTTTTGAACGAATCAACAAGCGAATATCCCATGTCCCAACGTTACGACCTCTCCCAATTGCTCGACATGAGATTGTTCGGCTGTGCGGCGTGATGTCGCTTTATCCCCATTTAACGAATCGAAAGTGAGTAGCTCATGTCTCAACGTTACGACCTGCCCCAACTGCTCGACATCATGGCTCGTCTGCGCGATCCGCAAAACGGCTGTCCCTGGGATCTGAAACAGGACTTCCAGAGCATAGTGCCGCACACCCTGGAAGAGGCCTATGAGGTGGCCGATGCCATCGAGACCGAGGATTGGCAGGGGCTGAAAGGGGAGTTGGGGGATTTGCTGTTTCAGGTGGTGTTCTACGCCCAGTTGGGTAAAGAGCGGGGACTGTTCGATTTCGCCGATATCGTCGACACGGTGAGCGAAAAGCTCATTCGCCGCCATCCCCATGTGTTTTCCGATGCAGATCTTTCCAACGAGCAGGCGGTAAAAGCGAACTGGGAGGCGGAAAAAGCCAAGGAGCGAGCGGCCCTCGATCAAGAGAGCGTGCTGGATGACATCCCGCAGGCGCTGCCGGCGCTGACCCGCGCTGCCAAAATTCAGAAACGCTGTGCCACCGTCGGTTTTGACTGGAAGACGCTGGGGCCGGTGGTGGACAAGATCCACGAAGAGATCGACGAGGTGATGGAAGAGGCGCTGATGGCGGATGTGGACGAGGCGCGGGTGAGCGATGAGCTCGGCGATCTGCTGTTTGCCACCGTCAATCTGGTGCGTCATCTGGGCAAGGATCCGGAGCAGGTGCTGCGGGGCGCCAACGCCAAGTTCGAACGTCGTTTTCGTCAGGTTGAGCAGTTTATCGCCGCAGAAGGCTTGAAAATGACCGATTGCACCCTCGAAAAGCTCGATGCAGCCTGGGATCGCGCCAAGGAAACCGAGCAAAGTTGATTTGGCGCAAGATGGGGGGGCGGTGAGCCTGATAGATTTTTGCTCATTGTTTGGGAGAGGGGTTTTTGGTATACTGTTTCCCCGTCCTGCTTCATCCCCGAAGCACCCCTTAAAATTCCCTAAACTTCTTTCAGGTTCAGCATGACGACCAAATATATTTTTGTTACTGGTGGCGTTGTTTCATCCCTCGGCAAAGGCATTGCCGCAGCTTCTCTGGCAGCCATTTTGGAAGCCCGTGGTCTGGATGTGACCATCATGAAACTGGACCCGTACATCAACGTGGATCCGGGCACCATGAGCCCGACCCAGCATGGTGAAGTGTTCGTAACCGAGGACGGGGCCGAAACCGATCTGGATTTGGGCCACTACGAGCGTTTCATCCGCACCAAGATGACCCGTCGCAACAACTTTACCACCGGCCGTATCTACGCCGACGTACTGCGTAAAGAGCGTCGTGGTGACTATCTGGGCGCCACCATTCAGGTTATCCCGCACATCACCAACGCCATCAAAGAGCGGGTGATTGCCGGTGCCGAAGGCCATCAGGTTGCCATCGTCGAAGTGGGCGGTACCGTAGGTGACATCGAGTCCCTGCCGTTCCTCGAAGCCATTCGTCAGCTGGCTGCCGAAGTGGGCCGCAACAACGCCATGTTCATGCACCTGACGCTGGTTCCTTACCTGGCTGCTGCCGGTGAAGTGAAGACCAAGCCGACCCAGCACTCCGTCAAAGAGCTGCTCTCCATCGGTATCCAGCCGGATGTGCTGATCTGCCGCTCCGACCGTGCCATTCCGGCCAACGAGCGTGCCAAGATCGCCCTGTTCTGCAACGTGCCCGAGCGCGCCGTCATCTCCATGAAAGACGTCGACTCCATCTACAAGATCCCGGCACTGCTGAAATCCCAGAATCTGGACTCCTACTTCACCGAGCGTTTCGGTCTGGAGTGCAAAGAAGCCGACCTGTCCGAGTGGGAACAGGTTGTCTTCGAAGAGGCCAACCCGACTGCAGAAGTGACTATCGGTATGGTCGGCAAGTACGTATCCCTGCCGGATGCCTACAAGTCCGTCAACGAAGCACTCAAGCACGGTGGTCTGAAGACTCGTCTCTCCGTCAACATCAAGTACATCGACTCCCAGGACATCGAGACCCGTGGCTCCGAGCTGCTGGAAGGTCTGGATGCGATCCTGGTACCGGGTGGCTTCGGTGAGCGTGGCGTGGAAGGCAAAATCCTGGCTGCCCAGTATGCCCGCGAGAACAAGATCCCTTACCTGGGTATCTGCCTCGGCATGCAGGTTGCCATGATCGAATTCGCTCGCAACGTGGCGGGCATGGCTGGGGCTCACTCCTCCGAATTCAAGAAAGATTGCGCGTATCCGGTCGTCGGCCTCATCACCGAGTGGGTGGATGAAGAAGGCAACGTCGAGACCCGTACCGAGAAGTCTGATCTGGGCGGTACCATGCGTCTGGGTTCCCAGCTCTGCCACCTGGTCGAAGATTCCAAGGTGCGTCAGATGTACGGCAGCCCGACCATTTACGAGCGTCACCGTCACCGTTACGAAGTAAACAACAAGCTGCTGCCGCAGATTGAAGCGGCAGGTCTGAAAGTGACCGGTCTCTCCGCCGACAAGAAGTTGGTGGAAATCATCGAGATCCCGGATCACCCCTGGTTCGTGGCCGCGCAGTTCCACCCGGAGTTCACCTCAACTCCCCGTGATGGCCACGCTCTGTTTGCCGGTTTTGTGAAGGCGGCAGGCGAGTATCAGAAGCGTAATTTGAAGTAATTTAAAATAAATGCGGTTGGGGCCTGTGCCACAGCCGCTTTTTTTGGCATATTTTTGTTGTTTTTTTACGAAACCTGAGGAAATACACATGTCCAAGATCGTTAAAGTGATCGGTCGTGAAATCATCGACTCCCGTGGTAACCCGACCGTTGAGGCCGAAGTTCACCTGGAAGGTGGTTTTGTTGGTATGGCAGCCGCTCCGTCTGGCGCGTCTACCGGTTCCCGCGAAGCGCTGGAACTGCGTGACGGCGACAAGAGCCGTTTCCTGGGTAAAGGCGTGCTGAAAGCCCTCGAAGCCGTAAACGGCCCGATCGCTCAAGCTCTGCTGGGTAAAGATGCCAAGGACCAGGCCACTGTTGACCAGATCATGATCGACCTCGACGGTACCGAGAACAAATCCAAGTTCGGCGCCAACGCCATTCTGGCTGTTTCCCTGGCTAACGCCAAAGCTGCTGCTGCTGCCAAAGGCATGCCGCTGTACGCCCACATCGCCGAGCTGAATGGCACTGCTGGTGTTTACTCCATGCCGCTGCCGATGATGAACATCATCAACGGTGGTGAGCACGCCGACAACAACGTCGACATCCAGGAGTTCATGATCCAGCCGGTTGGCGCCAAGACCCTGAAAGAAGCTGTCCGCATGGGCGCTGAAGTGTTCCACAACCTGGCCAAAGTGCTGAAGTCCAAGGGCTACAACACTGCAGTCGGTGACGAAGGTGGTTTCGCTCCTAACCTGAAATCCAACGCCGAAGCACTGGAAGTTATCGCTGAAGCCGTTGCTGCTGCCGGTTACAAGCTGGGCACCGACATCACTCTGGCGATGGACTGTGCTGCTTCCGAGTTCTACGACGCAGAGAAGAAAGAGTACAACCTGAAAGGCGAAGGTCGTATCTTCACCTCCAACGAGTTCTCTGACTACCTGGCTGACCTGACCACCAAGTTCCCGATCGTCTCCATCGAAGATGGCCTGGACGAATCTGACTGGGACGGTTTTGCTTACCAGACTGCTGAACTGGGCAAGAAAATCCAGATCGTGGGTGACGACCTGTTCGTAACCAACACCAAGATCCTGAAGCGTGGTATCGACAACGGCGTTGCCAACTCCATCCTGATCAAGTTCAACCAGATCGGTTCCCTGACCGAAACTCTGGCTGCCATCAAGATGGCCAAAGACGCTGGCTACACTGCCGTCATCTCCCACCGCTCCGGTGAGACCGAAGACGCGACCATCGCCGACCTGGCTGTTGGTACCGCTGCTGGCCAGATCAAGACCGGTTCCATGAGCCGTTCTGACCGTGTTGCCAAGTACAACCAGCTGATCCGTATCGAAGAAGCTCTGGGTGCCAAAGCTCCTTTCCGCGGTCTGAAAGAAGTTAAAAACCAGGCTTAATTTGCTGGTTTGCCAGCCTCGGCTGGAATGAAAAAAACCGGAACCCTTGGGTTCCGGTTTTTTTATGCCTGAGCCTTGCCACAACAGCCTGAGAGGCGAGTGCGTAGTGCCTCTGGTCTCGGGTCAGACAAAGGGGAGCGTGCGCTGATAGCGCCCTGCATGCGCCTTGAAGCCCAGCTTTTCAAACAGGGTGATAGAGCGGACGTTATCTGCATCGATATCTGCGGTGAGGCGGGTGACTCCCAGCGTGCTGGCGTGGGCGAACAGCAATCCGAGCGCTTCCGACATAAACCCTCTGCGCCAGTAGGCCGCATTGAGCAGGCAACCCACTTCGCAGCAGCGGCCCGCCTCGCTGAAACTGTGCAGGCCGCAGGTGCCGATCACCTTGTTGCTTTCCCGCTCGACAATCGCCCACTCCAGCGACTCCCCCGTTTGCTCCAGCCGCACTACGCTCGCCATCATCTGCGCCACCATGGCGGGAGAGGTAAAGCAGGGATCGGAGGCAAACTCCATGGTCAGTGGACTGCCATAAATCTCGAACAGATCGGCAGAATCCTGCGGGCCAATGGTGCGTAGCACAATCCGAGTGCCGGTAAAATCAGGCTTCATAAACCTCCTTTGGATGTGTTACGCCAGCAGAGATGTATGGTGGATGTCCGGCTTTCCTTTAAAGTACTCGTCCCAGCAATTTTTCTTTA
This sequence comes from Aeromonas sp. QDB62, assembly GCF_027705695.1. Taxonomy (NCBI): domain Bacteria; kingdom Pseudomonadati; phylum Pseudomonadota; class Gammaproteobacteria; order Aeromonadales; family Aeromonadaceae; genus Aeromonas; species Aeromonas sp. QDB62. The sequence continues at coordinate 41,987 of NZ_JAPDCD010000045.1, forward strand.
AGACGTAATCATGTACAGGATCTTTAGCGGCAACCAATTGAAATAGATATAAAAAAGGCTTCGTTTGTGATCTGATTTTATCGCC
>NZ_JAPDCD010000046.1:0-37239 GCF_027705695.1 Aeromonas sp. QDB62
GAAGCGTACCAGAACCGGCAGTTGGCCTCTTCTCTCCTATGCACCATGGGTGTTGCAGTTATTATCTGAATTCGCGGTTCAGCAGTATTGATGCTGTCCCATTGAACATCCTTGTTCCTCAAATAGGGGATCGGGTGTTGCCCCGTGATGCGCTTCTCGTCCAACATCTTTCCCAGTTCAACTGAGTACCTGTAACTGAGCTTGCAAACAGCCCAATGCTCCGGCACCTCCCCAATCCACTCCACCCCAGAAGCCTTCATCTTCGCCTTGGGGTTCAGCCCCTTGGTGACGGCATGCGTGATGAGCGCCTGGCGCTTTTCCTTCAGCAGTTCGATGAAGCGGGTTTTCTTGGCAATCAAGGCGTCGAAGCGGGCGGTTTCGCGGTCAAGGCCGCTGGCAATAGAAACGCACTCCGAACGCGGAGGCATTGGAACACGCAAAGACCTTAACGCCTCAGTCGACAATTCCTGAAAGGTCGTGCCGTTACCCCGCAGCCGCAATTCTTCTCTGGCTGCAACTAACGTTGATGCCAAATAACTTGTGGGTACATCCTGCGCCGGTATTAGAGTGCGGCAGCCTTGGTTAATTGTTGAAGGGATCGTTGTTATTCCAACACTACCAATAGGTGCGCGGGTACTGAGAATCACGCTTCCAGGAGGGGATAGTTTTACAGCACAGCTTTCATAGCCCGCTTGGGTAATGTAGCGACGTGGAACTCCAAGTTCTGACGCGACTTCATTATCGATGTCTGTCGGGGTGTACCACGCAATATCCCCATCCCAGTATTCTGGTTTGCCGCTTTCGGGAGTTGTGCCATTTACGGTTTCCGCAATTACCTTGAGCGGAGTAACCCGCCAATGCTCCGGCACCTGTCCAATCCATTCCACGCCGGAATCCCGATAGACCGGGTAAGGCTTGTAGTGGCTCATGCTTGCTCTCCATCCGACGCAGCCAGGGCGGTGCGTTCCCGTGCGTGCTCGATGGCACGATGCAGACGCTCCCGCAGTACCGCAACGGGCGGCAATTCGACCAGGTATTCCGCGACCCGAATGGAGGCCTCATCCAGTTGCAGCAGTTCTACCTGCTCGGCATCGGCACTCGCGCACAAAATGAGACCAATCGGAGGTTCTTCGCCGACAGTGCGTTCGTGCTTGTCCAGCCAGCGCAGATAAAGCTCCATCTGGCCTTTGTGGCTGGGCTGGAATTTCTCCAGCTTCAGTTCAATGGCCACCAGGCGGCGCAGATGGCGGTGATAGAACAGGAGGTCGAGGTAAAAATCATCTCCACCGACGCTCATGCGCTTTTGCCGCTCAACAAAACAGAATCCGCTGCCCATTTCGAGCAGGAAGGACTCCATTTCGCGCAGGATGGCCGCCTCCAAGTCTTTTTCGCTGTAAGCGCCAGAGAGGCCAAGGAAATCGAGCAGATATGGATCACGGAACACCATATCCGGCGTCATCTGCCCGTCGCGCAAGGTGGCCAATTCCTGTCGGACAACTTCCTCGCTGTTTTTCGACAGGACCGTGCGCTCGAAAAGCATGCCGTTGATCTTCTGCCGCAAGGTACGAACACTCCAGCGCTCCACACGGCACATTTCGGCGTAGAACTCGCGGGCGAGCGGGTCTTTCAGCGGCAATAAGGCAATGAAGTGCGTCCAGGTCAATTCTCGTATCAGCGATACGACAATCCCTTCATCGGGGAACACTTCGGCGAACTGGATCATTCTGCGGAGATTTTTCTCTCCAAAACCGTTGCCGTAGTCCTGCTCCAATTGTCGTGCCAGCGATACGACAATCTGGCTACCGTAGGCAGCACGCTCACCGCCAAGAATTTCAACGCCAATTCGCTTGCCGATTTTCCAGTAGGTAAGCGTCAAGGCGCTGTTGGCGATCTGGGCAACTTGCCGCCTGGCATCGTCTATCAAGCCACGGATTTCTGACAGGAGAGCGTCCGGTGCGTGGGTTAATTGGCTCATTCTGTGGCTACCTCAGCGAGAAGTGCGGCAATCTCCGACTCAACCTGTTTCAGTTCGGCATCGATGTCATTCAGCTTGCGCGGCGGCACATATTTGTAGAAGAAGCGGTTGAAGTTGATTTCGTAACCCACGCGGCCAACTTTCTTGTCCTTCTCGTCGCAAAAGGACTCATCAATATAGGCATCCGGCAGATGTGGCAGCACCTCACGAGCAAGGTAGTCGCGGATGTCTTCGGTCAGCGGCACATTCTCGTAGTCGGTCAGTTCAGGATCGGAGATCACTACACCATTCGCATCGAGTACCGCCTCACCCTGCGGAACGCGCTGACCAAATGAATTCACCAAGGATTTCACGAAGGGTTTGCCTGCCTTGATAACCGTGCCAGCAGCCAGCACCGAACGCACCATTTCATCGGCGAAGGTTTCTGCCCAACCAACGAGTTGGGTCGTGCCCAAGTGCAGATGCAATGCGTCCAGCCAGATTTGTTGGTGCTCTGCCGATAACTTTTGCCACGCCTTTTCGTCTTGCAGCTTGGCCAGCCCTTTGTCGTCGATGACCAGCGACATGCGCAGCGGACGCAAGACCTTGATGCGGCGATAGCCAAAGCTGCGGTAATCGATCATCCGGGAGACTTCGCTGTTCTCGGCAGCGGCATAGATGTCGACGATTTGGCTGCGATGATCATCATCAACGCTGCGGCGCTTGTTGCCTTCGTTCTTGATCGACGACCAGAAACTTGTGGCATTGATCAGTTGCACCTTCTTTTCCCGGTGCGCAGCCTTTTTGTTCGAGAGGATCCAGAGGTAAGTGCCGATGCCTGTGCGGAAGAAGATTTCCGTGGGCAGCGCCACGATGGCTTCAACCAGATCGTTTTCAAGCAGCCAGCGACGAATTTCAGATTCTCCTGACGATGCGCCACCATTAAACAAGGGCGAACCGGACAACACGATAGCGGCGCGGCCACCGCCGTTCTCCGGCAACTCCAGCTTGCTGGCTAGGTGCAGCAGGAACAGCATGGAGCCGTCGTTGATGCGCGGCAGGCCTGGGCCAAAACGACCGTCGTATTTCTTTTCTTTGTGCTCGGTGTTTACGACGTCGGAATCTTTCTCCCATTTCTTGCCAAAAGGAGGATTCGAGAGGCAGTAATGGAAACGCTCGTTGGCGAACTGGTCATTGGAGAGAGTGCTGCCCAGCCGGATATTCTTCGACAGGTCGCGGCCAGGATCAGATTCCAGCGTGCGAAGCAACATGCTGGTCAGGCAGACGGCATGAGTTTCAGGCTCAAGCTCTTGTCCGTGCGGAACAAGCACAGGCGGAACTTTGAAGCGATTGCTGTATTCAGCGACGTGGTTCATGGCATCGGTCAGGAAGCCGCCTGTGCCACAGGTCGGGTCATACAGGGTGCGGATCAAACCGGGATTGGACTCGAAGAGCGCATCATCGGGATCAAGAAGCAGAGCCGTGGCCAGATGCACCACATCGCGGGGCGTCATGAAGTCCTCAGCCCCTTCATTCACCTCAGCACCAAAGCGGCGAATGAGGTGTTCGTACAGATTGCTCATGACCCGATCCGATACGACCTCTGGATGAAGATCAACGCCTGCAAAATTCTTGCAAATCTTGAATAGCACACCGGCCTTGTCGAGCCGGATAACAGTATTCGAGAAATCGAATTGCTCGAAGATAATCCGAGCATTGTCGGAGAAGTGGGCGATGTAGTCTTGGAGGTTCTGGCGGGTCTTGGTGCTGCCCAAATTACCCAGCGCGTATTCAGATGTGTTGTAGAACGGGTAGCGAGTGGCTTGACGCAGGATCAGGTCAATGTCGATCCCGGATGCCTTATGAGCAGCATGAGAGTCACAGACTTCCTTGCGGGTCGGCTCCAAAACGCACTCAAGGCGGCGCAGCAGCGTGAACGGCAATATGATTTTGCCAAAGTCGGTGTGCTTGAAATCACCCCAAAGGTCTTCAGCATTTTTCCAGATGAAATCTGCCAGTGATGCGCCTGAGCCTGTATGTTCTGCCATGCGGTTCTCCAACCATAGTTTGCATAAAACAGACTATCATGGTTGCAGGACAAATCAACCGCGTATTGCACAAAACTGACTAATGTCTATTTTTTGGGATATCGCCGATTCAACCCTAGGATGCAAATAGCCTTTATAAGCACTCTTTATGGGAAAGAGCTTATTGGCAAAGCGAGAATAACGAATACAAAAAAGGCCGTGCCCCCGAGGGTCACGGCCTTCCACCATATCACCGAAGCACCACAGGATGCTGCACGTGCAATTCACTCATGTGTAATTAATGGCGCTCTGAGGCAAGGTTCAGGGTGTACTTGGGCAGTTCCACCACCAGATCCTCGTCCGCCAGTTTTGCCTGGCAGCTGAGGCGCGATTCCGGCTCCAGTCCCCACGCCTTGTCCAGCATATCGTCTTCCAGCTCGTCGCTTGGCTCGAGAGAGTCAAAGCCCTCGCGCACCACACAATGGCAGGTAGTGCAGGCACAGGATTTCTCGCAGGCGTGCTCGATCTCGATACCGTTGCGCAGCGCCACATCCAGAATGGTCTCACCACTTTGCCCCTCGAGGGCGGCGCCATCCGGACAGAGTACGGGATGAGGAAGAATGATCAGTTTTGGCATATTACACCTTGTTGACGTTTTGTCCGGTCAGCACCTTGCGAATGGAGGCATCCATCCGGCGGGCTGCAAACTCGCCACTGACAGCATCTGCCGCCTCAATGGCTTCTTTGATTTGATGGGTTGAGCCTGCGTTGCGCATGGTCAGCAGATGGGCGATGGCGGCATCAATCTCGGCTCGCTCGGCTGCGTTCAGCAGGGCATCGCCATCGGCGGCCAGCGCCGCATTGAGACTCTCGACCACCCGGTCGGCTTCAACCTGCTGCTCGGCCAGCATGCGGGCATCCATATCCTGCTGGGCGTTCTCGATGGAGGCACTCAGCATGGTGAGGATATCCTGCTCCGCCAGCCCGTAAGAGGGCTTGACCTGGATCTCGGCCTGCACGCCGGAGGATTTCTCCATGGCGCTAACCGAGAGCAGACCATCCGCATCCACCTGGAAGGTGACGCGAATATGGGCGGCGCCGGCAGCCATCGGCGGAATACCGGTCAGGGTAAAGCGGGCCAGGGAGCGGCAATCGGCCACCAACTCGCGCTCACCCTGTACCACGTGAATGGCCATGGCGGTCTGACCATCCTTGAAGGTGGTGAACTCCTGGGCGCGGGCCACCGGAATGGTGGTGTTGCGCGGGATCACCTTCTCGGCGAGGCCCCCCATGGTCTCCAGACCCAGCGACAGGGGGATAACGTCCAGCAGCAGCATCTCGGCATCGGGCTTGTTGCCCACCAGAATATCGGCCTGGATGGCGGCGCCAATGGCGACCACCTTGTCCGGATCGATGCTGGTCAGCGGCGTACGCTGGAAGAACTCGCCCACCAGTTCACGCACCAGCGGCACCCGGGTGGAGCCACCGACCATCACCACTTCCAGCACTTCCACCTGCTCAAGGCCCGCATCGCGCAGGGCGCGGCGGCAAGCCAGCAAGGTCCGTTTCACCAGCGGGGTAATGAGCTCATCAAACTGGCTGCGGGTCACGCAACCCTGCCAGCCAGCAAAGGTGCAGGGAACGCTGTCGGTATCGGTCAAGCCGTGTTTGACGGCAGCAGCCACATCCAGCAGCTCGCGCTGCAGATGGGCATCCAGATCGCCGGATAGGCCCGCCTGTTCCTTGATCCAGTCCGCCAGCAGGTGATCGAAGTCATCGCCGCCGAGGGCCGAATCACCGCCGGTAGCCATCACTTCAAAGACGCCGCGGTGCAGCCGCAGGATGGAGATATCGAAGGTACCGCCCCCCAGATCGTAAACCGCAATCACCCCTTCCTGACCGGTGTCGAGGCCATAGGCAATCGCGGCTGCGGTCGGCTCATTGAGCAGCCGCAGCACGTGCAGACCGGCCAGACGGGCCGCGTCCTTGGTGCCCTGACGCTGGGCATCGTCGAAATAGGCGGGCACGGTAATGACCACGCCGTCGAGATCGCCACCGAGCGAGGCGGCGCCACGCTCGGCCAGCTTTTTGAGAATTTCGGCCGAGACCTGCACCGGATTGACCAGCCCCTGACGGGTTTGCAGTTGCGGCATGCCATTGTCGGCGGCAACAAACTGATAAGGCTGCTGGCGGGTATCGATATCCGCCAGCGCCTTGCCCATCATCCGTTTGACCGAGACGATGGTGTTGTGAGGATCGAGTGCCGCTTCACGCTTGGCATCAATCCCCACGCGAATGGCGTCGCTTTGATAGTGCACCACTGACGGGAGCAGGTCGCGCCCTTGCTCATCGCAAAGGGTATCGGCGTGACCGCTGCGAACCGCAGCGACGAGAGAGTTGGTGGTGCCGAGATCGATGCCGACGGCACGTTTGTGCTGATGAGGTACAGCGCTCTGGCCGGGTTCGGCGATTTGCAGTAATGCCATGGGTAATGAAACTTCCAGCGTTAAAGGATCAAGACTCGAGAAGCGAGTCTTCGAATCGTTCCAGCTCTTCGAGGAGCTTGTCGACAAACTTGAGTTTGCGAACGCAATCAGCGGCAACAAGATCTTTACCGGCGGTAAGAGACTCGGTCAGCTGCTGCATCAACATCTGGTGATCATGCCTGATCTCGCTGCGAAAATCCTTGATGGCGCGCTCAGGGTCAGCGTCATCTTTCAGATCGGCCAGACGCTCGCGCCACTCCAGCTGCTGCATCAGAAATGCGGTATCTTGCAGGGTCTGCTGTTCACCACGGATATCGGTGCCACGCAGGGAGAGCAGATATTCGGCACGGCGCAGCGGCGCCTTGAGGGTGGTGAATGCTTCGTTGATCTGGGCGGCACGTTGCACCGCAGCCAGCTGCTCCCGTTCGGGGGCGGTGGCAAAACGATCAGGATGGAATTGGGTTTGCAGCTGGCGGTAGGTATCAGCCAACTGACGGGTATCGAGCTCGAAGCCTTCAACCAGCCCAAACAGCTCGAAATGATTCATGCAAACCTCTTGGAAACGTTCGCCACAACCTCACTCGCCCTTGGCAAATGAGATGTGGTTGAACGGGTCATGGGCGACCCGCTCAACCACAGACGAAGGATCAAACATCTCAGACACTAAAGCTTTCGCCGCAACCACACTCGCCTTTGGCGTTGGGGTTGTTGAACTGGAAGCCCTCGTTGAGGCCCTCCTTGACGAAATCCAGCTCGGTGCCATCCAGATGGATCAGGCTCTTGGCATCAACAATAATCTTGACGCCCTGCTGCTCGAACACCTGATCTTCATCGGTCAGTTCATCAACGAACTCAAGCACGTAGGCCAGACCGGAGCAGCCGGTGGTCTTGACACCGAGGCGCAGGCCAATGCCCTTGCCCCGGTTAGCCAGAAAAGAGGAAACCCGTGCCGCGGCGGCATCTGTCATGGTAATAGCCATACTGCTCTCCGGCGCTTAGAGACCTTTCTTCTGCTTGTAATCGGCGATGGCGGCCTTGATGGCGTCCTCGGCCAGAATGGAGCAGTGGATCTTTACCGGTGGCAGGGCCAGCTCTTCGGCGATATCGGTGTTCTTGATGCCAGCCGCTTCGTCCAGGGTCTTGCCCTTGACCCATTCGGTCACCAGGGAGCTGGAGGCGATGGCAGAACCGCAGCCGTAGGTCTTGAACTTGGCATCTTCGATGATGCCTTCGTCGCTGATCTTCAATTGCAGCTTCATCACGTCGCCACAAGCAGGCGCACCGACCATGCCGGTCGCGATGCTGGGATCATTCTTGTCGAAACCACCGACGTTGCGAGGATTCTCGTAGTGGTCGATTACTTTTTCACTGTAAGCCATATCTCACTCCTGCTAATTCTGTTGCTCACTGACCCGGTGGATCAGTGATGAGCCCATTCGACCGTGTTCAGATCGACGCCGTCTTTGTACATCTCCCACAGGGGGGACATCTCGCGCAGACGACCGATGGAGTCACGAATAAGCTTGACCGCGTAGTCAATCTCTTCCTCGGTGGTAAAGCGACCGATGCTGAAACGGATGGAGCTGTGTGCCAGCTCGTCGTTCAGACCCAGTGCGCGCAGCACATAGGAGGGTTCCAGGCTGGCAGAGGTACAGGCCGAGCCGGAAGAGACCGCCAAATCTTTCAGCGCCATGATGAGGGATTCCCCTTCCACATAGGCAAAGCTGACGTTGAGGTTGCCGCAGACGCGATGTTCCAGATCACCGTTGAGGTAAACGGCTTCGATATCCTTGAGGCCATCCCACAGACGCTGACGCAGTGCCATGACACGCTCACCCTCGCTGACCATCTCTTCCTTGGCGATGCGGAAGGCTTCGCCCATACCGACGATCTGGTGAGTCGGCAGGGTGCCGGAACGCATGCCGCGCTCGTGACCACCACCGAGCATCTGGGCTTCGATACGCACGCGCGGTTTGCGACGAACATAGAGCGCGCCGATCCCTTTCGGGCCATAAATTTTGTGGGCGGAGAGAGAGAGCAGGTCAATCTTCATCGCTTCGACGTCGATCTCTACCTTGCCAACGCTCTGGGCGGCATCCACATGCAGCAGGATCTTGCGGGAGCGGCACAGTTCGCCCAGCCCCTTGATATCCTGGATCACGCCAATTTCGTTGTTCACATGCATCAGGCTCACCAAAATGGTGTCATCACGCATGGCATTCTCGATCATCTCGAGCGTAAACAGACCATTGGGCATCGGCTCGAGGTAGGTCACTTCGAACCCTTCACGCTCCAGCTGACGGCAGGTATCGAGTACCGCTTTATGCTCGGTCTTGGAGGTGATGAGGTGCTTGCCCTTGCTGGCATAGAAGTGGGCAACACCTTTGATGGCCAGGTTATTGGATTCGGTCGCACCGGAGGTGAAGACGATCTCGCGGGGATCGGCACCGATCAGCTCTGCCACTTGATTACGGGCCAGATCCACCGCCTCTTCGGCTTGCCAGCCAAAGCGGTGAGAACGGGAAGCCGGATTGCCGAACAGGCCATCCATGGTGAGACACTGCATCATTTTTTCTGCGACACGCGGGTCCACCGGACAGGTTGCCGAATAATCAAGGTAAATAGGCAGTTTCATGTTTTTCTCCGTCACAGTCCGGGTCATACAGAATCCCGCTGTGGAAAGCACGTTTATAGTTGGACTTTCAAGCTCACATCGCCGTGTTCTGCCCGTTCAACCAGGGACAACACGGTCTTCATTTGTTCATCTTGCTTGCCGGCAATCCGGCGCACATCGGCCTGGCGTACCAGCTCGGCCAGAGTGATATCCCCGAGGAAACTGGAAATCCGCTCGCTCAGATCACGCCACAGGGAGTGCGTCAGGCACTGGGTACCGCCGTGGCAGCCGCCCTTGCCGAGACACTTGGTGGCATCGACCGACTCATCGACCGCGGTGATCACCTGACCGACCGAGATTTCGTCCGGCGCCAGACCGAGGCGATAACCACCACCCGGGCCACGCACGCTGCTCACCAGACCATGTTTGCGCAGGCGGGCAAAGAGCTGCTCGAGATAGGACAACGAAATGCCCTGGCGCTCGGAAATATCGGCAAGGGGGACGGGCCCCTGCTCTGCATGCAGCGCCACGTCGAGCATGGCGGTTACAGCGTAACGTCCTTTTGAAGTCAGTCTCATGTGCCTTACCGTCTTGCGAAGCAATTTAATGGGGCACATGGTCACATACCCGACCAAATCAGTCAAGTATATGGTTGAGTAAATCAGTCGGATTAATCCGGTACGCGCGCTCTCTGCACCGAGGTCAAAATCCCGCGCAGAATGTTGAGCTCAGCTGCTTCCGGCCGAGCCCGATTGAACAAGCGACGCAACTTGCTCATCACATGACCCGGATGGTCATCGGCAATAAAACCGGTCTTCATCAGGGTTTGTTCCAGGTGCTGATAGAACCCTTCCAGCTGGGCGGCACTCGGATAGGCCATCTCCTCTTCAGGCTCGGCGGCCTGCCCCTGCAGCCAGCGCATCCGCACTTCGTAGCAGAGGGTCTGCACCGCCATGGCCAGATTGAGGGAGCTGTAATCGGGATTGGCCGGAATGGCCACGTGGTAGTGGCACTTTTGCAGCTCGTCATTGGTGAGACCGGTGCGTTCACGGCCAAACACCAGCGCGACCGGGTGTTGCATCCCCTCAACCACCGCCTTCTCGCCGGCTTCACGGGGGTCAAGCATCGGCCAGCTCAGGGTACGGGAGCGGGCGCTGGTGCCAATCACCAGGCCACAATCGGCGATCGCGTCGTCCAGCGTCGGGACGATACGGGCATTGGCAAGCACATCGCTGGCACCTGCCGCCAGGGCGAAGGCATTGTCATCCGGCAAGGCTTGCGGATCAACCAGAACCAGTTGGGTCAACCCCATGGTCTTCATGGCACGCGCCGCAGACCCCATGTTGCCGGTATGAGAGGTGTTTACCAAAACGATACGAATCTGATCCAACATGCCCAGTCAATCTTCAGTCAAAAATAGCGCGCAATTATAACATAGGAGAACGCTATTTTGGCACCGTAAAAGCTGAGTGAATCGCCCTCAGTTGATTCTATTCAAGCTGCATTGATTTATAAAACTGAATCGCCCCCACTTCCCTAGACACCGCACAAAATTAAAAGGCCCTGCTGTTGCAGGGCCTTTTAATTTCCAACTTAAATGGCCGTGATCAGCACGCCACTTACTTGGCGTAATCCTCGGTCGGGATACAGGCACAGAACAGGTTGCGATCGCCGTAAACGTCGTCGATGCGATTCACTGACGGCCAGAGCTTGCTGGCGCGCACGGCGTCGGACGGGAAAACCGCCTCGGCGCGGCTGTAGCCACGGGACCACTGCTCATCCATCACGTCATCCTGAGTGTGCGGGGCATGGACCAACGGGTTGTCAGTGAGGCTCCACTGCCCATCCTGCACCTTGGCAATCTCGGCGCGAATCGCAGTCATCGCCTCGACGAAGCGATCCAGCTCGCGCTTGGATTCAGATTCGGTCGGCTCGACCATCAGGGTGCCCGCCACCGGGAAGCTCATGGTCGGCGCGTGGAAGCCGTAGTCCATCAACCGCTTGGCCACGTCCATCTCGCTGATGCCGGACGCCTCTTTGAGCGGGCGGATATCCAGGATGCACTCGTGGGCCACCCGACCGTTGCGGCCGGAGTAGAGCACCGGGAAGGATTCACCCAGCTTCTTGGCCAAGTAGTTGGCGTTGAGGATGGCGACCTGAGTGGATTTCTTCAGCCCTTCGTCACCCAGCATGGCGATATACATCCAGCTGATGGGCAGGATGCTGGCCGAACCGAACGGTGCCGCCGACACGGCGCCGTTGTCACGGCTCTCCTTGTCGGTCTTGACTACGGCGTGACCGGCCACGAACGGCGCCAAGTGTTTCTTCACGCCGATGGGGCCCATGCCCGGGCCGCCACCGCCATGAGGAATGGCGAAGGTCTTGTGCAGGTTGAGGTGTGACACATCCGCCCCGATAAAGCCTGGCGCCGTCAGCCCGACTTGCGCGTTCATGTTGGCGCCGTCGAGGTAAACCTGACCACCGTGCTGGTGAACGATGTCGCACACCTCCTTGATGGTCTCCTCATACACCCCGTGGGTGGAGGGGTAGGTCACCATCAGACAGGAGAGCTGATCACCCGCCTCGGCGGCCTTGGCGCGCAGGTCGTCCAGATCCACGTTGCCGGCCTTGTCACAGGCGGTGACGATCACCTTGAGCCCCGCCATCTGGGCAGAAGCCGGGTTGGTGCCGTGGGCAGAAGCCGGAATGAGGCAGATGTCGCGATGCCCCTCGCCGCGAGACTCATGATATTTCTTGATGGCGAGCAGACCCGCGTACTCGCCCTGTGCACCTGAGTTGGGCTGCATGCAGACCGCATCGTAACCGGTCACCTTCACCAGCCAGTTTTCGAGGTCGGCCAGCAGCAGCTGATAGCCCTTGGCCTGCGCCAGCGGGGCGAACGGGTGCAACTTGCCGAACTCGGGCCAGGTCACCGGGATCATCTCGGCGGTGGCGTTGAGCTTCATGGTGCAGGAGCCCAAGGAGATCATGGCGTAGTTGAGCGCCAGATCTTTGGCTTCGAGACGGTGGATGTAGCGCAGCATCTCGGTCTCGGAGTGGTACTTGTTGAACACCTCGTGGGTCAGCACGGCATCGGTGCGCAGCAGATCCTGCGGGATGGCGTGATGGGCCTGCGCCGCCTTGTCGAGGGCCTCGATATCGAGCCCGTGACCTTGACCGAGGAAGAGATCAAACAGCTCGACCACATCAGCGCGGGTGGTGGTTTCAGAGAGCGACACGCCCACTGCACCGTCGAGGTCTGCACGCAGGTTGATGCCGAGCCCCTCGGCCTTGGCGATCAGCTCAGATTTGCCCGCGGTCAGCACTGTGAGAGTATCGAACCAGCTGGCGTGCTTGAGGGCCACACCCTTGGCCTTGAGGCCGAGCGCCAGAATGGTGGTCAGACGGTGCACGCGGGAGGCGATGGTTTTCAGCCCGACCGGGCCGTGGTAGACGGCGTAGAAGCTCGCCATGTTGGCCAGCAGCACCTGTGCAGTACAGATGTTGGAGTTGGCCTTCTCGCGGCGGATATGCTGCTCGCGGGTCTGCATCGCCATGCGCAGGGCGCTCTTGCCACGGGCATCCTTGGAGACACCAATGATGCGGCCCGGCATGGAGCGCTTGTAGGCATCGCGGGTGGCGAAGAAGGCGGCGTGGGGGCCACCATAGCCCATGGGTACGCCAAAGCGCTGGGCTGAGCCCAACACCACGTCGGCCCCCAGCTCGCCCGGGGATTTGAGCAGCAGCAGAGAGAGCAGATCGGCGCTGACGCAGGCCAGCCCTTTCTGGGCCTGTACCGCGGCGATAAGCGCCCGCAGATCTTTCACCTCACCTGTGGTGGTGGGGTACTGGAACAGGGCACCAAACACCTCTTCACTCACCGCATCGCTCGCGGCGCCGACCACCACGTCGAAACCGAAGTGAACTGCGCGCTCCTTGACCACGTCGATCACCTGCGGGTGCACGTCATCGGCCACGAAGAAGAGATTGGATTTGGACTTGGCCATCCGCTTGGCCAGCGCCATCGCTTCGGCAGCGGCGGTCGCTTCATCCAGCAGGGAGGCACTGGCCAGATCCATGCCGGTGAGATCCAGCGTCAGCTGCTGGAAGTTGAGCAGGGCTTCGAGACGGCCCTGTGCCAGCTCGGGCTGGTAGGGGGTGTAGGCGGTATACCAACCCGGGTTTTCCAGCACGTTGCGCAAAATGACGTGGGGCACATGGGTATCGTGATAACCCATGCCGATATAGCTCTTGGCGATCTTGTTCTGAGCGGCATAGCCCCTGAGCTTGGCCAGTGCCTCCACTTCGGTCATGCCGGCACCGATCCCCAGCGGGCCCGGCAGGCGAATGGCGGCAGGCACGGTCTGGGCAATCAGATCGTCCAGGCTTTCGGCCCCGACGGTCGCCAGCAGCTGGCGCAGCTCTTCCTCGCCCGGGCCGATATGGCGGCGGACAAAATCGGTTTTTTGCTCGAGTTCAAACAGTGACTGGGTCATTTCCCTATTTCCTGGTAAATAAGTCCTGGCATGAAATCCTGATAACCAAGACCTGATGTTCCTGATGGTCGGCTGATACCGACTCCACTCATGTTCTGGGTCCCGCAGACAGGGTGCGACACCGGATGCTGCGGCAGCATCGAGAGGGGATCGCCTTGTTGCGAACCGGCCCGTTTGCCCCCTAGGCACCTAGGCTGGCAAACGGCAGGCGCGGACGACTTCACCCTTCCACCGGCCGGTGCTTGCCCGGCTGGCGGTCATACAAAGGGGCCCTGCTGTGTTGGCAGGGCCCGGGGGCATTACTCTTCGTCCACCACGTTCTGGTAGCCTTCGGCATCCAGCAGGTTGGCCAGCTCGCTCTCGTCATCGAGCTTGATGCGGAACAGCCAGCCAGCGCCGTAAGGATCGGAGTTGACCAGCTCGGGGCTCCCTTCCAGCTCGTCGTTGACGGCGATGATCTCGCCGCTCACCGGGCTGTAGATGTCGGAGGCCGCCTTGACCGACTCGGCCACGGCGCAATCGTCACCGGCACTGACCTGCTTGCCCACTTCCGGCAGCTCGACAAATACCATGTCACCCAGCAGCTCCTGGGCGTGCTCGGTGATACCGACCACGGCCTCGCCGTTGGCTTCAACACGGATCCACTCGTGGGAAGTGGCATATTTCAGTTCGCTCGGGATATGGCTCATTTGTGCTTCCTTTGATCTTTGAGTCGCGTTTAAAAACGAATATGAAAAGGGATGGGGGAGGCTCTGCCCTCCCCCAGGACGGTATTAAACCAGCTTCTGGCCGTTACGGACGAAAGCGGGCTTGGTGACCTTCACGGTGACCAGCTTTTTGCGGATCTCCACCTCGGCTAGCTCACCGATATCACGGGGCACCCGCGCCAGGGCAATACTGTAGCCCAGGGTGGGGGAGAAAGAGCCGGAGGTGATCACACCTTCCCGCTTCTCACCGTTTGCCGCAGTGAAGGTGACCGGCATACCGGCACGCAGCACCCCTTTCTCTTCCATCACCAGACCCACCAGCTTGGGCTGGTTGCCCGCCGCTTTCTGCGCTTCCAGCACGTCGCGGCCGATGAAGTGGCGATCGCTCGGCTCCCAGGCGATGGTCCAGGCCATGTTGGCGGCGAGCGGAGAGACTGACTCGTCCATGTCCTGACCGTAGAGGTTCATCCCCGCTTCGAGGCGCAGGGTATCGCGGGCACCGAGACCACAGGGGGCCACGCCGTTATCCAGCAGCGCCTGCCAGAGCTCGCAGGCTTGCTCTTGCGGCACCACAATCTCGTAGCCATCTTCGCCGGTGTAACCGGTAGTGGCGATAAAGAGATCGCCAGCCTGCACGCCGAAGAAGGGTTTCATCCCCACCACGGCGGTACGCTGGGCAGCGCTCAGCACGGCAGCTGCCTTGACCTTGGCGTTGGGGCCCTGCACCGCAATCATCGCGAGCTCGGGACGCTCGGTCACTGTGATATCGAAATCGATGGCGTGATGGCGGATCCAGGCCAGATCTTTCTCACGGGTAGCGGAGTTGACCACCAGCCGGTAGAAGGTATCGGTCAGGTAATAGGTAATGAGGTCATCGATCACGCCGCCTTCCGGATTGAGCATGCCGCTGTAGAGGGCCTTGCCGGGGGCAGTGAGTTTGGCCACGTCGTTGGCCAGCAGCTGTTGCAGAAAGGCCTTGACCCGTTCGCCGGTCAAATCGACGATGGTCATGTGGGAGACATCGAACATACCGGCATCGCTGCGCACCGCGTGGTGCTCTTCCAGCTGGGAGCCGTAGTTGATGGGCATTTCCCAACCGTGGAAGTCCACCATCTTGGCGCCGGCTTCTAGGTGTTTGGGATGCAGTACAGTAGTCTGGATCATCGCATTCTTTCCTTAGCAAAAAGCCTTTTCGCTTTGGCGACCACCCTTGCGACCCGCGCCACCGCTCTGACTGCACTGTGCGCAGCAAATAGCGACCGGATCCAAAAGTGTGTGCTCGCTCCTGCCCTTGCCAGGCAAGAGGGATTCCTTGAACGGAGCGGATTATATGACAAGCAGGCGAGCGTGCCGCTCAAAAAAAACTAATCTCCTCCCGTAAAACTGACTCCAGACACTAAGATAAATGCAGTGATAAAAACAGCCATAAGCCGACTCAGGCGAGATTAAATTTTGATTTTTACCGTTTCGTCACAATTTGCAGAAAAACGTTTCGCTCCAGAGCAAAATTAAAGGCTGACACCCAAAACGGGTCATCAGCCTTGTCGGATTACTTTTGTTGTCAAAAACGGCGAGTAATATTAGTTTTTTTCACCCTTGGCCTGCATGGCACTGCCCTTGGTCGCCGCAACAGCCCAGTCAGGACGGGCCAATGCGGGCAACTCACCCTCCAGCCCCATGGCGGCGCGGATCACCCCCTCCTTGAAGGGCGTCAGCAGATTGGCCGCGCGCAATCCCACGCCCCGCACCAGCTTCTTGAGCGGGTTGGCGCCGCTGAACAGCCGCTTGAGCCCCTCCATTGCCGCCAGCATGCGAGCCGCCTCGCTCTTGCGCCAGCGCTCGTAGCTGCGCAGGTTGGCGAGCAGGCCGATATCCTCGCCCGCGGCATGATTTTGCAAGATCTGCTCCGCCAGCGCGGCAGCATCCAGCAGGCCAAGGTTGACCCCCTGCCCCGCCAGCGGGTGGATGGTATGGGCGGCATCTCCCACCAGCACCAGCCGCTCACGGGCAAAGTCGCGGGCATAGCGGGCGGTGAGCGGAATGGCGCTGCGCGGCCCCTCCACCTTGCACAGACCGAGCCGTGCATCGAAGGCGGCGGTAAGCTGGCGATTGAACTGCTCGTCATCGCAGGCACAGAGCGCCTCGGCGCGGGCCGCAGGCAGCGACCAGACGATGGAGCAGAGGTTCTCCTGCCACAGCGGCAAAAAGGCGAGCGGGCCATCCGGGGTAAAGATCTGGCGTGCCACCGCCTCGTGGGGTTCGGCGCAGCGCACCGTCGCCACCAATGCATGGTGGCCGTAATCCCAGCTGGTGAGCGGGATATCGGCCTGACGGCGTACCCAGGAGTGGGCGCCATCGGCGGCCACCACCAGTTTGGCCGAGATGGCCTGACCATCTTCAAGGAGCAGCAGGGCGCCCGCCGGGCCGCTCTGCAGGCTCTTGGCTCTGGCGGGGGTCAGCAACTGGATATTGCTGGCACCAGCAATGGCTTCAAGCAATGCCAGCTGGATCACCCGATTCTCGACAATATGGCCGAGGTTGGCCTGACGCAGGCTGGCGGCATCGAAGTCGATATGGCCGAAACTGTCTTGCTCCCACACCGCCATCTTGTCGTAGGCCTGCAGGCGGCGCGCTTCGATGCCGTCCCAGGCACCAACATGGCGCAGGATCTGTTGGCTAGCGAGGCTCAGGGCGCTGACCCGGTTGTCGGCCACCTCCCCCAGCTGCGGGTCGGGCAATTGCCCCTCCACCACCAGCACCTTGAGGGCGCTATGTTTCAGGGCCGCAGCGAGCCCCAGCCCCACCATGCCGCCACCGACAATCACCACATCCACATTTTGCATCTGCATCATCTCATCCTTTCTGGGCTGACCGGCGGGCCAGCGAGGGGACGCACGCGGGCATCGCCTCTTTATTCAATAGGTTTTGATCAACGAATGGCGGTCACCATCTTCTGGCCAACAGGTTCCACCCAACCAGTGCTGGCTAGTTGCCGCACACATCGGCAACAAAGCCCAGGGTGCGCGAGGCGAGCGGCGCCTTGAGGCACGGGAGCCGCCCCATCAGGGTGAGCGCCAGATTGCGCCCTGCCACCAGCGGATCGAGACCATTGGAGAAGAGCTGGGCCAGCGAGGAGGTGAGCCAGACGGTCTGCTCCTGATCGCGCTGGCGCTGCTGCCAGTAACCGCTCAGCACCTTGAAGCTGCCGATATCCTCCCCCTCTGCCAGCGCCTTGGCTACGGCGCCAGTAAGCAGGTCAAGATCCCGCATCCCGAGGTTGAAGCCCTGTCCGGCGATGGGGTGCAGGGCATGGGCGGCATTGCCCACCAGCACGGTACGCTGGGCCAGCGGATAGTCGCAGGCGGTCAGAATGAGCGGATAGACGTTACGCACGCCGCATCGCTCGAAGCGGCCGAGCCGCCAGCCAAAGGCCTGCTGCAGACGGGCGAGAAACGCCGCCTCATCGAGGGCCATCAGCTCATCTACCTCATGCTGCCCGACGCTCCACACCAAGGATGAAAGCCCCTCCTGCATCGGCAGCAGGGCCAGCGGGCCCCCTTCGGTAAAGCGCTCGAAGGCGCGCCCCTCTGGGTCTTGCGCCGTTTTGACGGTGGCGATGATGGCGTGCTGCTCAAAGTCGTGGCGGGTCACTGGCAACTTGAAGTGCTGACGCACAAAGGAGTTGCCCCCGTCTGCCGCCACCAGCAAGCGGGTCTCAATCTGTTCACCGCTCTCGAGGGTGAGGGTCACCTTCTCCTCATCGGGCACAATCTCGCTCACCCGGGCCGGACAGCAGACCCGGATATTGGGAGAGGCCGTCATCGCCCGTTGCAGCTCATGACCGGCAGCAGCAAGCTCGATCACCTGGCCCAGCGCGGGCAGACCGTATTCAGCCGCCGACAGGCGAGCCTGACCGCAGTGGCCCCGATCCGAGACATGAATATGGGTAATGGGAGAGCAGTGAGGGGCAAACAGCGGCCAGAGTCCGCGTCGCAACAGCGCATCACAGGTACCAGCCGAGAGCGCAATGGCGCGGGCATCGAACCCTGAATGGGTGTGCTGTTCGGGGACGCTTGCCTCCAGCAGCAGGATCTCGAGGGGGGAGCCATCGGATCGAAGCAGGGCTGCCAGCGAGAGCGCCAGCACGGCGCCGCTCATTCCACCGCCGACCAGGGTGACATCGACCTGTCGCACATCAGATTGAGACATAAGCAGAGAGGAAGAAGTGAAAAAGGTGGCCTCATGCTATCACAAAGCCGCTGGCCGAATGCGAGGTCACCGGCAAAAAACCGTTTGTGCCTCACAGGGTTAGCCACCACAGGGGAATAAAAAAGAGCGCCATCAGGCGCTCTTGCAGATTCAGTAAGGGCCGCGTTGCCCCGCACCTCAATGAAGGGTCGGCGGCGCGCTCGGGGTATCGGGGCGCTTGCCAAACTCTTCGAAGGCCATCATGACCCCCAGTTTGACGTGTTCGTAGAGCACCAGGAAGGAAGCTTCGTTCTCGTCATCTTCCTGATCGAACTCGGCAGAGACCTGAGTAATGCTGGCGATATCCTGGATCATCTCCTGCAACTCTTCCGATGCGCGGGAGAGCTCCTGCTGCACCACGCCGAAACCGGCCAGAAATGCCTGTGACCAGTCCACCAGCGAATCGATTCGCTCGTCGAGGGGAGCATCATCGCTTGGCAGCAGCAGCTCGACGCCCTTCTGGGCCATCAGGCTCTCGACCACATTGTGATAAAGATCGGTCATCACCTGGCGCACCGGGGCCGGCAGGCCGAAACCGTCGTTCACCAGATCGTTGAAATGGGGCAGCCAGCTCTTGTCGTCCAGTGCCACGCCACCGCACACCAGACCGCAGATCACACCATGGGCCTCTACTGCGCTGGCCATCAGCTCATGCTGTTCCATGATGTCGGCCACAGCCGCATATTTAAGGGGGTTCGTTTTGCTCATCGAGGATCCGCTCAAAGTTCAGTCAAATTTGCAGAATTAATGGTCAGGATCCTAGCATTCTCCCTCTTCCAGAGCCAGCAAGGCCTTGAAACTTATGCATCTGCGCTATATAGTCCCGCCCAGTTGTCCACGTGGATAAAGGCGGAAATCAGCTCCGCCGTATTGAGGAAGGCATGAGCACAGAGGCCGTAGAAATCGTCATTTTGGGACGTCCCTACAAGGTATCCTGTCCTTTGGGACAGCAGGATGCCCTGCGCCAGGCCGCCGAGCAGCTGACCGACAAGTTGATCGACCTGCGTCAACGTTCCAAAGTCTCCAGCAACGAGCAATTGGCTATCATGGCGGCGCTCAATTTCTGTCATGAGCTCTGCCTTGAAAAAGAGAAGAACCACCAATACTCTGAGACCATGGACAAGCGGATCAAGATGCTGCAGCGCACCATCGAAGCGGCCCTGATCGAGCACGGACAATATGGTGATTCCAGCGAAGAGGGGCAACAGCCCTAATCGCAAACCGTTTTAAAATTCCCTGGGATGTTTGTCAGCCGGTTCAAGTCCCCGAGCCGATAATCATACCCAACAGGGGATCGGCCTTCTGGCTATTGCGCATGCTCGGCACGACCGAGAAGCCTGCGGTCAGATTCGATTCCCGCCTTGAACCTACGGTTCAAGGGCCCAAACCGGCAACGGCATCTCGGGGTACCAACAGCAAAAGCCCGTCACCTGCGTGACGGGCTTTTTCTTTGCCTGAAGTTCACCTCACCGCAGCGATCACCCCATCAAGCGAATGCGATCTCCCTGCCCGTTCTTCGGATAAAACAAAGCCCACCGCTGAGGGTGGGCTTGCTCCAGGCGCAAAGAGAGCGGCTGATCAGATGGCCATCTGCTCGTGGGGTGAGCCATGGTGGCGTAACCAGACAAAGCTCAGCGCCACGATCAGCACCATCAGGGTCATGATGGCACCCAGGGTCACCTGACCGGTCATCGGGAAACCGGCGGCCAGCAGAGTCACGATACCGGCCCCCAGATTCTGCATCCCGCCGAGAATGGCACCGGCCGTCCCCGCCTGACCCGGGAAGGGCTCGATGGCGCAGGAAGTAGCGGTCGGGTAGAGAATGCCACTACCGATGAAGTAGACGGCAGCACCCCCAACCAGCGAGGCGGCACTCACCACCCCGAACAGCCCCGGCACCAGAATGATCAGCGATCCCAGCGCCAGAAAGGCGATACCCAGACGCATCAGCTTGCCCTGGCTCAGGCGAAAGCTCAGCTTGGCAGAGAGCCAGGCACCGAACAGATAGCCGGGCAGCGGCAGCACGAACAGCACGCTCACGGTACGGGCGCTCAGTTGCAGCACATCACCGAGCAATACACCGGCCGCCGCTTCAAACACCGCCAAACCGGCAAAGGTCGCCATCAGGCAGAGCAGGTTGCCCTGAAAGCGCGGGTTGCCCAGCACGTGGCGATAGGCGGCACCGACTCGCAGCGGCTGACGGGCAGCGACGGGCAGGGTCTCGCCAAACCAGGCCAGAATGGCAAGGGTCGCCACGGCGCCAAAGCCGAACAGGAACCAGTAACCGGCGCGCCAGTTGAACAGCTCGGTCAACCAGCCACCCAGCACAGGCGCCAGCAGCGGGGAGAAAATCACCCCCATACTCACCAGACTGTTGGCGCGGTTGAGCTCGGCGCCGTTGTAGCGATCGCGCATCACGGTACGGCTCATGGCACCACCGGCACCGGTCCCCAGCCCTTGAATAAAGCTGCCCACGAGCAAGGCGGTGAAGTGCGGGATGAGCTGGATGGTCAGGGTGCCAACCAGAAACACCATCATGCCGACGATCAGCACTGGGCGACGGCCGATACGATCCGACAGCGGCCCGTAGACAAACTGGGAGAGGCCATAGGGGATAAGGTAACAGGCCATTACTGCTTGCAACTGGCCCGAGGCCACATTGAAGTCCCCCGCCATCATCGGAATGGAGGGAACATAAAGGGTCTGGGTCATCTGGCCCACAGCGACCATCAGAATGGTCAATAAAAACAACGGATAAAAACTGTGCCGATCCATATCAGTCCCAAAAAATCGAAAAAATGCTGCCGCCCCTCTGGCACAAAATTGCCCAGAGGAATCCGATCACAGATGCTGTGATGCAATCAAAAACAGTGTTGGAAACAATAGGCGGGGAGCCCGCCAGACCACCGCACAGGACGCTTGGTGGTATGGGGGCATCATAGTGACTCAGCTCACAAAAAACGAACGAATCTTTATAATCAGCTTGCCCTAGTTTTTCTAATATTACGGGGCATGGCGCCCCGTCGGCAGTTAAAAATCAACGCGTTACCATCTGCTGCGCCTGCTTGATCAGCTCATCGGGCTGCTCCTTGCGCGGCGGTATGGTGATCCCCTTCTGGCAGGCAGGCTTCTCTGCCATGCGGGCCATCCAGGCTTGCAGATGGGGCAATCCCTCGATGGAGATGCCGCTCCAGTCATAAATGCGCACCCAGGGCCAAGTGGCAATGTCGGCGATGCTGTACTCATCCGCCAGATATTCGTGGTGGGCCAGATGGCTGTCGAGCACCTCGAACAGGCGACGCCCCTCCTTCTGATAACGCTCGATGGCGGCGGGTATCTTCTCCGGGAAGTAGCGATAGAAGACGTTGGCCTGCCCCATCATGGGCCCGACCCCGCCCATCTGGAACATCAGCCACTGGATGGCCTGAGAGCGGCGTTTGGGATCGGCGGGCAGCAACTTGCCTGCTTTCTCCGCCAGATAGATGAGGATGGCCCCCGACTCGAACACGGCGAAATCGTCGTTATCCCGGTCGACGATCGCCGGAATGCGGCCATTGGGGTTGATGGCCAGAAACTCCGGCTTTTTTTGATCCAGCGCCGACAAATCGAGGGGAATGACCCGATAGGGCAAACCCAGCTCTTCGAGGGCGATTGCCACCTTGAAACCATTGGGGGTCGCGGCAGTGTAAAAGTCGATCATGATTCACTCCTTGTTGGTCATAGCCGGATAGTACGAATCGGAATAGTACGACTGGAAATAGTAGGGGTCGATATAGATAGTTCGGCTCGATGGCGAGACCAAACCATTGCCGCCTCATCTTGCAACAAGTCACCGACAACGAGCCATTAAAAAGCAACGCACCGCGAGCCGATATGGCCTGCGGTGTGTTGCTTGTGTAATCAAAAAAACAGGCGTGACTAGTTGAGCATGGCGACCGGCTTGCGCTGGCGCAGCATGATCAGGCGGGAAAGCAGCGGGAAGTAGGACTCCAGCTTGCTCAGCAACACCCGGCTGCAGGCAGGCTCGGCCAGCTCCGACTCATCCAGCACGATGCCGTTTGAGACAAAATAGAAACGGGGATCCCGCACATCCGGCCCGCAGACCGTCAACTCCTTGTCCCCCTTGCGGATCAGCAGCGGCAAGACCGGCAAGCCGATCGTCTCGTCCTCTGCGCGGGCAAATCCGGCATCCTGCCAGGGGGCATCCCCGTCGATCAGCAAGATCGCCGCCTCCGTCTTGGCCGGTTGCCACTGGGCAAGGGGGGTCACGGCGATGTGGGCAAAGTGATCACCATACTCCGGTGATGACCGCAAAATGGCCAACAGACCTTCACTGGTCGCTGACACGTTCTGACTCACTAATGACAAATTCATGGCTCATATCCCTATGCTCATGACAGCCGGTATCAGGCTGCTGGGATAAGACTAGCGCAGATCTGGTCTATATTGGAGCCGTCAAATCTGGCAGTGCTAATCAATTGGTCGTAGGGGGATAACAGTTGCCATCGCACAAAATACTGGTATTATACCGCGTCCTTTTATCCCCTGTTCTTTAACATCCAGTGGTGAACCTATGCATCCGATGCTGAATATCGCCGTGCGCGCTGCGCGCAACGCCGGTCAAGTTGTAGTAAAAGCCTTCTCCCAGCCCGAGAACATTGAGGCTATCCAAAAAGGCAGCAATGACTTCGTGACCAACGTTGACCGTGAAGCCGAAGCGGCCATCATTCACACCATCAAAAAATCTTACCCGGAACACAGCATTGTTGCTGAAGAGTCCGGTGAGATTGCCGGTACCAATCCGGACTACCAATGGATCATTGACCCGCTGGATGGCACAACCAACCTTGTCAAAGGCATTCCGCACTTTGCCGTTTCCGTCGCGCTGCGCGTGAAAGGCAAAACCGAACAAGCCGTTGTTTATGATCCCATCCGTGACGAACTGTTCACTGCTACCCGTGGTAACGGCGCCCAGCTGAACGGCTACCGCATCCGTGTCGGCAAAGCCAAAGAGCTGGCTGGCACCGTACTGGCCACCGGTTTCCCCTATAAGCAAAAGCATCACATCGAGCCGTACCTGAAGATGTTCCAGAGCATGTTCATCGAATGTGCCGACATCCGTCGCTCCGGCTCCGCCGCGCTGGATTTGGCCTATGTGGCTGCCGGTCGCGTCGACGGTTTCTGGGAAATCGGCCTCAAGCCTTGGGACACCGCTGCCGGTGAACTGCTGGCCAAAGAAGCTGGCGCCATCGTCACCGACTTCGTAGGTGGTCACAACTACGAAAACTCCGGCAACATCGTGGTTGCCAACCCGCGCGTCCTGAAAGAGATGCTCGGCAAGATCCGTGAAGAGCTGCCGGAGTCCCTGGCCAAATAAGCCAGCTTCCCAGCTTTCACCAAGACAAAAAAACCGGCGCAAGCCGGTTTTTTTGTTTCTGACGTCCGCACTTCAGGTGCCGACATCAGCCTTCTGTTTAAAAGCATGACGATGCATCCCCATTTGCCATTCAACACCCACTTCAACCATTTCCGACACTCCCTCTCGCCGCCAGCCGATTAAGCTACCCATATTGCCTGGATAAATGTCTCCCTCGCTTTTCCGATAGCGGCAATCGTCTTGCAGACATGGACAAGGGGTGGCCGAATCGATGTAATGCCACCACCCACTTTGCACACCCCGAGGTCATGTCATGGACCATCTCTCAGCCCTCCCCCCGTTATCCTGGTCACAGCAACTGCGCAGCCAGATGCAAAGCCGCCCGCTCACTGCTCTCGGCCTCTTTATCGCGCTGGTCGCGGTGTTGCTCCTGTTGCTACAGAGCCTGATCATGTTGGCGA
Source organism: Aeromonas sp. QDB62 (assembly GCF_027705695.1). Taxonomy (NCBI): domain Bacteria; kingdom Pseudomonadati; phylum Pseudomonadota; class Gammaproteobacteria; order Aeromonadales; family Aeromonadaceae; genus Aeromonas; species Aeromonas sp. QDB62. Next base: position 24,371 of record NZ_JAPDCD010000046.1, read on the forward strand.
CCGGCGACGTAACCAACGGCGTGCGCTACGGCCTGATCGGGGGGGCAGCCGGTTTTGCCGCCACCGCCATTGGCGCCCTGCCCGCCCTGTTCCTGCGGGCGGTGCCGCAAAAGGTTGAGGACACCATGTTGGGCTTTGCCGCTGGCATGATGCTAGCCGCCAGTGCCTTCTCCCTGCTGCTACCTGGGCTGGAAGCCGCTGAGGGGATCACCGGCAACGGCTTTAGTGCCGCCGCCGTAGTGGTAGTCGGCATGACCCTCGGGGTGCTGTTGATGCTGGGGCTGGATCAGTTCACCCCGCACGAGCATGACAAAACCGGCCCCTGCGGTCCCGGCCACGAGCAATGCTCCCGGGTCTGGCTGTTCGTCTTTGCCATCGCCCTGCACAACCTGCCGGAGGGGATGGCCATCGGGGTGAGCTTCTCGCAAGGGGATATGTCGGTCGGGCTGCCGCTCACCACCGCCATCGCGCTGCAGGATGTCCCGGAAGGATTGGCAGTAGCACTGGCCATGTGCGCCGCCGGTTTTCGCCCCTCGGTGGCGGTGCAGGTTGCCATCGCCAGCGGCCTGCTGGAACCGTTAGGCGCCCTGCTCGGGGTGGGGCTCTCCAGCGGTCTTGCCATCGCCTACCCGATAGGGCTAGGACTCGCCGCCGGTGCCATGTTGTTCGTGGTCTCCCACGAGGTGATCCCCGAGACCCACCGCAACGGTCATCAGACCTATGCCACCCTCGGCCTGATGGCGGGCTTTGCCCTGATGATGACACTCGACACCGCCCTCGGCTAAACGCTCCACTCGTTTCCCTCCCACGCTAAATTAGCAACTGATGGCACGCCATATGGCGTGCCATCGTTTATCTCCCCTTTCGCTTGCGCCTCTCGGCGCCGACGCCATCTTTTGTTATGATCTACAGCAACTTAAATTCAGCCACACGGCTAGCAAGACGAGGTCAGCAATGAAAGTAGGTATTATCGGCGCCATGGAGCAAGAAGTAGCCCTGCTGCGCAGCCAGATGAGCAACCCCACCACCCTGCAACTGGGCGGCTGCGAGTTCTATCAAGGTGAGCTGGCAGGCAAAGAGGTGATCCTGACCCGCTCCGGCATCGGTAAAGTCGCCGCCAGCGTGGCCACCAGTCTGCTGCTGGAAAAATTCGCTCCCGACTGCGTCATCAATACCGGCTCTGCAGGCGGCTTTGCCCAGGATCTGCACATCGGTGACGTGGTGATCGCCAGCGAGATGCGCTTTCACGATGTGGACGTGACCGCCTTTGGTTACGAGATGGGCCAGATGGCGCAGCAGCCCGTCGCCTTCCCCTGCGACGAGAAGCTCATCGCTGTCGCCGAGGATTGCATCGCCGAGCAGGGCAAGCATCAGACCAAGGTTGGCCTTATCTGTACCGGCGATCAGTTCATGTGCAAGCCGGACGCCATCGCCAAGGCCCGCGCCGACTTCCCGCAAATGCTGGCAGTCGAGATGGAAGGTGCCGCCATCGGTCAGGTGTGCCACATGTTCAAGGTGCCCTATCTGGTGGTGCGCGCCATGTCCGACATCGCCGGCAAGGAACAGGTTGAATCCTTCGACGCCTTTATCGAAGTGGCTGGCAAACACTCCGCCGAGATGATCATCAAGATGCTCGGCAAGCTGTGATCGAAACCGGCTCGCTCGAACTGATGGCCGACGCCCTTCTCTCGACGACGGCGGCCATTCTGGTAGGGGCTGCCCTGCTGGAGGCGGTGATCCCGTGGCCATCCCATCTGCGGCTCTCGGCCATTACGCCCCTGCTGACCCGGCTGGGTCACAAGGTGCACAGAGCCGATGGCACGCCACGCCAGCAGCTGCAAGCGGGCATGCTGGCAATGCTGGTGGTCTGGGTACCCTGCGCAGCCGGGCTCTGGTCGTTGCGTAATCTGGCTCTGAGCGAGCCGCTGTTTGACCTGCTGTTTCTACTGCTGATGCTCGAATCCAGTCCGCTGCGCGAACTTGCCCATGCCACCCGCTCGCTCGCCACGCAGGAGACCCTGCCGCTGGCAAGATTGCAGTCCTCCCCCTGGCTCAAACGTGAGACCGGCAAACTTTCTGCCATGGGCATTGCCAAAGCGGTGAGCGAAAGCAGCGCCCTGCGCCTGGTGGGCCAATGGGCTGGCCCGCTGCTGGGATACGCCCTCGCGGGGGTACAAGGCGCCCTGCTCTGGCGGCTGACCCAGCTGATGAACCAGGGTTGGAGCATGAAGGATCCCGCGTTTGGCTATTTCGGCCGTGCCGCCAGCGCCCTCTATCAGGGGCTCAATGCCCCCACTATCCTGCTGCTGGGACTGCCGCTCCTGCTGCCCCGTATCAGGCAGGCCACGCAACTGCTGCGAAGTGGTGCGATCTGGCCCTACCCTGCTATCGGGATGCTGTTGACACTACTTGCTGACAAGTGCCGAATTCGCCTTGGTGGCCCCCGCTACTATCAGGGAACCTTGCAACGCTGGCCGGTACTTGGCAGCGGTCATGACCCCGATGGCGAGTCACCGCGCAAGCTACTCAATATTCTGCAAGCAATGGGCTGGGGCTGGTTGATGCTGGCGCTACTTGTCACGGTGGCGGGGTTATTTCATGGTTAGATGGCTGCGATTGCCAAGCTGGCTGTCCTGCACACTGCTGGCCTGGTTGCCCGGTGCGCTGCTGGCCGCAACTCCGAGCCGGGTGGTGAGCGTGGTTCCCCATCTTACCGAGCTACTTTACGAGATCGGTGCCGGTGACAAGCTGGTGGCCGTTGATGATGCCTCCGATTATCCCGCCGAGGTGAAAGACAAGCCCAAGGTGGCCAATTATCGCAGCATCAATGTCGAGGCGCTGCTGGCACAAAAACCGGACCTGATCCTGGGCTGGCGCTCGGCCCAGTCACGAATGCTGGCCCCGTTGGAGCAGCTGGGTATCCCGGTTTTCTACTCTGAGCCCACCGATTTTGCCTCGCTGGCCACCGAAATGCGGGCACTGGGCAAATTACTGGGTGTGGAAAAGAGTGCCGACGAAGCTGCCGATCGCTATCTGGCGCGCCTACATGACCTGCAACAGCGTTATGGCCAACCAACCGGCGTCAAGGTGTTCTACCAGCTCTGGTACCCGCCGCTCACCAGCGTCAGTGGCAATGCCTGGCCTGCTCAGGCCATCGAACTTTGCGGGGGGATCAACGTCATGGCGAATGCCAAGACCCCCTACCCTCAAGTGGACATGGAACAGGTGATCAGGGCCAACCCCGCGCTGATCCTGGCGGGGAGTCAAGATCCTGACGCCCTGCGTCATTGGCAAAAGTGGCCCAATCTGGACGCTGTAGCGCATCGGCGACTCGATTTGATCAACTCGGATGAGCTGCACCGCTTCACCCCGAGAGCCCTCAATGCGGTGGAGCAGATCTGTAGATCGATCAGACCGTAACATCCTTGAATCGAGATAATATATTGTCATTACAATCTAAAGTTGGCCCCAAAGTTGCAGACGCATGAAAGGCACTATGCCCATAAGCCTCTTTTAAGATGAGAAATGATGACATTCTCATAGTAATGACCTTCACTCTCTTGCCTTGCTCTGGTGACATAAAATGAACGACAAGATACTTGCCCTTATTGGTCGTAACATTTCCTTATTTACTCGGGATGTCCAACACGTAGATACACTGCTCTGGCAAACCGTGACGAACTCCCGATTCTTGGTATTGGGCGGGGCAGGCTCTATTGGTCAGGCAGTGACCAAAGAGATCTTCAAGAGAAATCCACGCAAATTGCATGTCGTCGACATCAGCGAAAACAACATGGTTGAGTTGGTACGCGATATCCGCAGCTCGTTCGGGTATATCGATGGTGATTTCCAAACGTTCGCGCTGGATATCGGCTCCATTGAATATGACGCATTTATCAAAGCCGACGGCGCCTATGATTACGTGCTCAACCTTTCTGCGCTCAAACATGTACGCAGCGAGAAAGATCCTTTCACGTTGATGCGTATGATCGATGTCAACGTATTCAACACGGACAAAACCATCCAGCACTCCATCGACATGGGAGTGAAAAAGTATTTCTGTGTTTCGACGGACAAGGCGGCCAATCCGGTCAACATGATGGGAGCTTCCAAGCGCATCATGGAGATGTTCCTGATGCGTCGCAGTGAGCAGATTACCATTTCAACCGCACGCTTTGCCAACGTGGCCTTCTCCGATGGCTCGTTGTTGCATGGCTTCAACCAACGCTTGCAAAAGCGTCAGCCCATCGTCGCCCCCAACGACATCAAACGCTACTTCGTGACCCCTCAGGAGTCCGGTGAGCTGTGCCTGATGTCCTGCATCTTCGGTGAGAACAGGGATATCTTCTTCCCCAAGCTCAGCGAATCCCTGCACCTGATTACCTTCGCCGACATCGCAGTGAAGTATCTGGAGCAGCATGGCTACAAGCCGTATCTATGCAAGGACGAGGATGAAGCCAGAACCCTGATGGCGAGCCTGCCTGAGCAGGGGATGTGGCCTTGCCTCTTTACCGAGAGCGACACCACGGGTGAAAAAGACTTCGAAGAGTTCTTCACGGACAAGGAAGTGCTGGATATGGCTCGGTTCGAAAACCTGGGCATCATCAAGAATGAACCCTCATATCAAAATGATCTGCTCAACCATTTCGAGCTGACCATTGCAGCCATGAAAACAAAATGCGCCTGGGACAAGAAAGAGATCGTCGAGCTGTTCTTCACCATGATCCCGGATTTTGGTCACAAAGAAACGGGCAAATATCTCGACGGCAAGATGTAAGGAATCGGTATGCATACCCAATTGATACGTTTTATTCGTGATACCTACAAAACCGATGACTTCATCCCCCTTCACGCCCCGACCTTTGCCGGCAATGAACGTCAATATGTGCTCGATACCCTCGAAAGCACCTTCGTTTCCAGTGTCGGTGCCTATGTTGAGCAGTTCGAGCAGCAAATAGCCACCTTTACCGGTTCAGCCCGTGCCGTTGCCACCATGAATGGCACGGCGGCGCTGCATATCGCACTCTACATGGCAGGTGTGCAGGCAGGGGATCTGGTGATCACCCAGCCCCTGACCTTTGTGGCGACCTGCAATGCCTTGTATCACATGGGCGCAGAGCCCGTGTTCGTCGATGTATCACGTCAGAGCCTGGGTTTGTGCCCCGTTGCCCTGGCCAACTGGCTGGAAGAGCATGCATCTCGCACCGAGACAGGCGCCATCCACAAGGCAAGCAGACGCCGCCTCAAAGCCGTCGTGCCCATGCACACCTTTGGTCATCCGGTTGAACTCGATGAACTTCAGGCAGTGTGCGAGGCCTGGGGCATCGCCCTGGTGGAAGATGCTGCCGAGAGCCTGGGTTCCTACTACAAAGGCAAACACACGGGGACGCTGAGTGCGTTTTCCGCCCTGAGTTTCAATGGCAACAAGATCATCACCACGGGTGGTGGTGGCATGGTGCTCTGCCAGAATGCCGAACAGGGGGCGCGCACCAAGCACATTACCACTACCGCCAAGGTGCCCCATCCGTTCGAGTTCTATCATGATGAACCCGGCTTTAACTACCGCATGCCCAATCTGAATGCGGCCCTCGGATGTGCACAGATGGAAGCCCTGCCGCAATTCCTGGCGCAAAAGCGGGCGCTGGCCATGCAGTATGCCGAGTTCTTCAAGGATCAGGCATGCCAGTTTGTGACCGAGCCTTCCTATGGACGCTCCAATTACTGGCTCAATGCGATTGTCTGTGAAGATCAAACCCAGCGGGATACGTTGCTGACCGAGCTGAACAAGGCTGGCGTCATGACCCGGCCCGTATGGAAGCTGATGCATCGTCTGCCCATGTTCTCCCATGCCCTGTGCGGGGAGCTGAAGAACGCCGAGTGGTTGGAAGCCCATCTGATCAACCTGCCCAGCTCGCCTGTCGAGGTCTGAACATGGCCAATACCATCGCCGTCTTTACTGGTACCCGCGCCGAATACGGGCTGCTCTATTGGTTGATGAAAGACATTGAGGCCGATCCCGAGCTGGATCTCAGACTCATTGTTTCCGGCACTCATTTGTCTCCCGAGTTTGGTCTAACTTACCAGCAGATAGAGCAGGATGGCTTCAAGATAGATGAACGCATCGAGATGCTACTCTCCTCCGATACTTCTGTCGGTGTGGTCAAGAGCATGGGAGTCGCCTTGCTCGGGCTGGCAGACGTGTTGGCACGGCAGCAACCGGATGTACTGGTGATACTGGGAGATCGCTTCGAAGCGCTGGCGGCCGCCCAGGCGGCCATGTTGCAGCGCATACCGGTAGCACACCTCCATGGTGGTGAGATCACCGAGGGGGCTTATGACGACGCCATTCGCCATGCCATTACCAAGTTGAGCTACCTGCACTTCACGGCAGCCGAGCCCTATCGACAGCGCGTCATTCAGTTGGGTGAGGCGCCGGAGCGGGTGTTCAACGTAGGTGCAGTCGGTCTGGATCACATCATCAAGACCCCGCTGCTGTCCATGGACGAGTTGCAATCTTCCCTTGGGTTTACGCTGGACTCACCGTTCTTCGTGGTGACCTATCACCCTGTGACTCTGGCCGATGAACCGGCCAAGGAGAGTTTCAGTGCCTTGCTGGCGGCCTTGGATAACTATCCCGACCATCAGGTCATCCTGACGTATCCGAATGCAGATGACGGTGGTCGAGCCATCATTCCACTGCTTGAGCTGTATGCGGCAGCAAATCCAGCACGCGTGCTGGCCATCCCATCTCTGGGTTACAAGCGTTACCTGAGCGCGGTGAAACACTGTGCCGCTGTGATTGGCAACTCGTCGAGCGGCATCATCGAAGTGCCCTCTCTGGGTGTTCCGACCATCGATATCGGTCAGCGTCAACAAGGGCGCCTGGCAGCGAAGAGCGTGCTGCATTGCGAGGCTAAGGCTGCGGCCATTACGCAATGTATTGCCCAGGCTCTGCAACCGATGGCTCCGGATGCTTATGTCAATCCTTATGGTGCTGGGGATGCCAGCAACCAGATCCTGGCGTGTCTGAAACACTTTGCCGCTCCCACCATCAAACAGTTCCATGATCTCGACAGGAGTCCGTCACCATGATCCGCATCATCGCCGAAGCCGGCGTCAACCATAATGGCGACGAAGCACTCGCCGTGGCGCTGATCGATGCCGCCCACCAGGCAGGCGTCGATGTCGTCAAGTTTCAGACCTTCAAGGCGGCCAATCTGGTGACCCGCCAGGCCAAGCAGGCTGCTTATCAAACCGCCAACACCGGCAAGGAAGAGAGCCAGTTTGCCATGCTCTCCCGCCTTGAGCTTTCGTTCGATGCCCATCTTCGTCTGATCGCCCATTGCGAGTCTCTCGGTATCGCGTTTTTGTCTACCGCCTTCGATACCGAGAGCCTGGACTTTCTGGTGAACAGGTTGAAGTTGCAGACCCTCAAGATCCCGTCCGGAGAACTGACCAATGCGCCTTTCGTACTGGCCCATGCTCGCACCGGTTGCGAGTTGATCATCTCGACCGGTATGGCCACGTTGGCAGAAGTGGAGGCGGCCCTAGGGGTGATAGCCTTCGGATTGACCGCGCCGCAGGATGCGCAGCCCGGTGAGGCCGCCTTCATGGCTGCCTATGCAAGCGAGGCCGGTCAGGCAGCTCTTGCCAACAAGGTGACCCTGTTGCATTGCACGACCGAGTACCCGGCGCCCATGGTGGATATCAACCTCAAAGCCATGGATACGTTGTCTCACGCATTCCGGTTGCCGGTCGGTTATTCGGATCACAGCCAGGGCATCACTATTCCCGTTGCAGCGGTGGCCCGAGGGGCCTGCCTTATCGAGAAGCACTTCACTCTGGATCGCAACATGGAAGGGCCTGATCACAAGGCTTCTCTAGAACCCGATGAACTGGCCGCCATGGTGCAGGGGATCCGCGATGTGGAACTGGCACTTGGGGATGGCATCAAGGGGCCACGCCCGAGCGAGATCAAGAACAAGGAGATCGCACGCAAGAGCCTGGTGGCTGCTTGCGACATTGAGGAGGGCGCCATCCTCTGTGCCGACAATCTCGCCATCAAACGCCCTGGCGATGGAATGAGTCCCTATGCCTACTGGCAGCTACTAGGGCAACCTGCAAAACATAGCTATCTGGAGGGTGAACCGATCTATGAATAAGCCACTGATTGTTCTGGGTGCTGGAGGACATGCTTCAGTGCTGGTGGATATATTGCGTAGTCAAGGGCGAATCCCAGTGGCTCTAGTCACTCCAAGCTTGGGGGCTGGACGTATCGTACTTGCTGATATTCCGTGTTGGAATGATGAAAGCAAGGTTCTGAGCTTCTCTCCGAATGAAGTTGAATTAGTCAATGGCATTGGCTCTTTACCTGGGCATGTGTTGAGAGCCGAAAAATTTTTCCATTACCAAGCATTGGGCTATCGCTTCGCCCAAGTTGTTTCGCCGCATGCCATGGTATCGAATTACGCTGAGTTAGCAGAAGGAGTTCAGGTCATGGCGGGGGCGATTATCCAAGCAGGATCCCGGATCGGCCCGAACACAATTATAAATACAGGCGCCATCGTGGATCATGATTGCCAAATTGGGGCCGATAACCATATTGCCACGGGCTCTGTCTTATCCGGAGGGGTGTTCACAGGGAGCCGCGTACATGTTGGCACGGGGGCTTCCGTCATTCAGGGAATCGATATCGGTGATGATGCCGTTGTTGGTGCGGGTGCCAATGTGACCCGTTCGTTGGGGACGGCGCAGATCGCATATGTTGCCAAAGGTATTGTTATGCCCATTAAGCAGTAGAGGAAGAGTTGAATGAGTAAGGATTGGGAAAAAGTCGTGTTGTCCACCAAGCACACTGTGCGGGATGCATTGGCAGTGATAAATGCAGCTGCATTGCGAATCTGCTTGGTCGTTGATGAAGAGCGGCATCTGCTCGGGGTTGTGACCGATGGGGATATCCGTCGTGCGATTCTGAGTAATGTGGAGTTGACCCAAAGCGTGACCGTGGTTATGAATCGCACCCCAATTACAGTGTCGGCCCATTTATCACATGTGCAACTACTAGAGACCATGCGCGCCTATAGTATCCTCTCTTTACCTATCCTTAATGAGTCCTGTCAGTTGATCGGACTTGAGACTTGGGAGCAGGCAACGAAGGAGCCGAGCTATGATAATCCTGTATTGATCATGGCGGGTGGCTTTGGAACCCGATTAAAGCCTCTCACGGACGCATGTCCGAAGCCTATGCTAAAAGTAGGTGATAAACCAATTTTGGAGACGCTGCTTAATCAATTTATTAAGGCCGGATTCAAAAACATTTATATCTCTACACATTATATGCCAGAGTTAATAACCAGTTATTTTGGTGATGGCTCTGCATGGGGTGTAAATATTACGTACATACATGAAATAAAACCGTTGGGAACTGGTGGAGCATTAGGGCTATTACCTAGCAATTTACCTAGCTTGCCACTAATCATAATGAATGGTGACGTGTTGACTACTATAGATTTTAATAGTCTTCTCGATTTTCATGTGAAGAATGGCTCAGATGCTACAATGTGTGTGCGTGAGTATAGTTATCAAATTCCTTATGGTGTGGTCACTGGGGATGGAAATAATATTGTAAGCATGACTGAGAAACCAGTATATCACTTTTTTGTTAATGCTGGTATCTATGTCGTTGCGCCTCATATTGTGCAATCAGTCCCGAAAGGAGAGTGTATTGATATGCCAACTCTACTTGAGAAACATATGTATAAAAACAAAAAGATATCTATGTTTCCTCTTCATGAGTATTGGCTGGATATTGGCAGGATGGAAGATTTCAACAGGGCTCAGTCTGATATTGCGACTCTGGGATTACAGTCATAATGGAGCGTATTGCAGTCATTGGCCTAGGTAATATATCTATTCGCCATAGAAAGAATATTAAATACATCTACCCTCTAGCTTCCATCTACGCTATGTCAGCAAGTGGTCAGGTTGCCGCAGCCGAGGTCAGTGATTGCGATGTATTTGTTTCTTCGGTAGAAGAATTAATTCAGCATCGTATTGAACTAGCAATCATAGCCTCCCCTGCGACATTGCATGCGGTTCACGCAATCCCTCTGATAGAGGCCGGTATTCCAGTCTTGATTGAAAAACCTCTCGCTGCATCACTTGCAGACTGCGAGGCCATCCAGGCTGCAAGTCGTGAGCATAATACTCCTGTTGCGGTCGGATACTGTCTTCGCTATTTACCGTCAGCATTGCTCATGAAGGAACTATTGGATGAGAAAAAAGTGGGGCGTTGCTACTATGCTAATGTCGAGATTGGACAATATTTGCCCGATTGGCGCCCCAACAAAGATTACCGCCATAGTGTCTCCGCCCGTGCGGAATTGGGTGGCGGGGTGTTATTGGAGCTCAGCCATGAGCTCGATTATATCCAATGGCTGCTTGGGCCACTTCAAGTGAAATATTCAAGTCTGTTCTCCTCCGAAGAACTTGGTCTGTCGGTTGAGGACATGGCAGATATCATGCTTGATGGCACAACGGGCACCATTACTACTGTTCACCTGGATTTTCTCCAACGAAAAGCGCATCGCAAATGCCGAGTGATTGGCAGTGAAGGTACGCTGGAGTGGGACCTTATTCAAAACTCGGTCTCATTGAGCTCGGCCAACGGTATTGAGGCCATTTATTGTGAGCCTGCTTGGGATAAAAATAAAATGTATCTCGGCATGATAACCGACTTTGTCAATCTTATTCAGGGTGCAAAAAATCACAGTATCTCTATCGATGATGCCACACAAACGGTTGCGCTGATTGAACAGATCAAAGCACACTCTCATCATCGATAACATGTAACCGGATCTCGAATCAGATGAAAAATTTCGCGTTCATTTTCGCCCGAGGTGGCTCAAAAGGATTGCCAGGTAAAAACATTCGCCCATTGGCGGGCAAACCCTTGATACAGTATTCTATCGAAACAGCTATGGCATCACCTTCTATTAGTCAGGTATTTGTCTCTACGGATGACCCAGCAATTGCATATGTTGCAGTCTCATTAGGAGCAGTTGTCATTGAACGCCCTGCAGAGCTCGCGACTGATACCAGCCCGGAGTGGCTTTCTTGGCGACATGCCATTGAGTGGGTTACTGCACATTATGGGGCATTTGATGGTTTTATCAGTTTGCCAGCGACCAGCCCTCTGCGTAGTGTGTTTGATGTTGAGGCGGCTATTACCAAACGTCATGAGCAGAATGCCGATATCTGTATCTCCGTCACACCAGCCAATCGCAGCCCCTATTTCAATATGGTGAAGGAAACAGTGGATGGATTCATTGAGTTAGTAAATAAACCCTCTTGTGAAGTTGTTCGTCGTCAGGATACCCCCCAAGTATTTGATATTACTACTGTGGTATATTCGACGACTCCAGCCTTTGTGTTAGGAAATTATGGAATATTCTCGGGAAAAGTAGCCAGTATCGAAGTGCCTAAAGAACGAGCAGTAGACATTGATGATATTTATGACTTCAAACTGGCAGAGGTTATTATAGGAGAATGGAAATAATGAAAGGTTTGTTAAAAAATAAGTGTTTTTTGGTCGCAGGCGCAGGTGGTTTACTGGGTTCTCGTCTGGTGCCATCCATCCTGGACCAAGGAGCTAACGTGATCGCGGCAGATATCAATGTTGATTTAATGACTCAACGTCTTATCAATCTGGGTGTCGATACTGCAGACGAAAATTTGAGGTTGATATCGCTGGATGTAACCTGTGAGGTAAGCATCAAGGCGTTCTTTGCACAACAGGAACATATGGATGGTGCAGTCAATGCTACCTACCCGAGAAACAAAACCTATGGCTCGCATTTTTTTGATGTATCATTTGCCAGCTTTAATGAAAATATGTCTCTTCATCTTGGTAGTGCTTTTTTGTTTACCCAGCAATGCGCTTCTTATTTCAAAAAGCACGAAACAGCATTTTCATTAGTCAATATATCATCCATATATGGCATAGTTGCGCCTAAGTTTGATATTTATCAAAATACAAAAATGACAATGCCAGTGGAGTATGCTGCAATAAAATCAGCTATACAACACTTGAGTAAATATGTAGTCGCATATGTCAATGACAGTCGTTTTAGAATTAATCTGGTCAGTCCAGGGGGGTTATTTGATAATCAGTCTGATATTTTTCGTCAAGCATATAAACAACAGACTTGTGGAACGGGAATGCTTGATGTTTCAGATGTTGTAGGTAGCATCATGTTTTTGTTGTCAGACCAATCCAGATATGTGACTGGGCAGAATATTGTCGTAGATGACGGTTTCTCTTTATGAATCTACATTTACGATATGCATATGCATTTTATAAAACCCGCATCACTCTAATAAACCGCTGCGGGATTTTTAATTAAAAATTTGCCAAAAATCAAACTCGGCATTACATATGACATTCTGGTTAAATTTGTATGAAGATGGTATTCACCTGACAGTTGCCCACAGAAGGGAGTGGTCATACGGCTTCAAGCCGGATAACAAAACGGCCCCCCTACCGTATTATCTGGAGTCGCCGTATGACCACCTACGAGAAAGTCGGACATCGCAAGCGCAGCCTGCTAAATTGCTGTTCCGAATAGTAGATCACTGGAGGAAGGGAACTCAGTCCAGTTTGTGCGATCTCATTAGTCGCCAAACCAAACAAGCCACACCTAAAGGACTGAGTTGATGCCTATCCTACCACCCCTGCCACGACCACAACGGCGCTGCATTCACAAAATCATCCATGCCACCCGTGATAAAGGGCATGCTCGTCGCTTGATGGCCATCTTGCTGTTACATGAAGGACGCACGATCACCGATGTTCATCACCTTACCGGCGC
>NZ_JAPDCD010000047.1:0-31088 GCF_027705695.1 Aeromonas sp. QDB62
GGGCATGCAGTCGTGGCAAGCCCTCCGATGCCATATCGGCTCTTGAAGCTGGCTGAGGGTCATGGGTAATCAGGTTCTCTTTTTAGAATCCTCCATCAACACTGTCAGTGTAATACCAATAGGATGTCGCTAGATCGCCCTAGATCTTCACTAGACGGCATGTTCAACTAAGTAAGTATCTTACTAAGTCTTTTGATTGGGTCTTTGGATATAGCGTTCCAGAGCCGTTAATAGCGATTAACCTCTGTGTCATGTTTAAATGCAAAAAAAATACTCTAAAAACCTTCTTAAGAATGCTCTCTTAGAGCATTCTTAAGTAGTGGATTCGATAAAAACGTGCAAAGCCTTGCTCAGTATGGCCTCCAGAGGATTACCGCCTAAATTTTCGCACCTCGATTTAACGTGATAAGTACCATGAAATAACGTCATAAAGACCACGTTATAACGTCTTCAGACCTCCTCTTTCACTACCCCCTTGAATACTCTCGGGCGCCGCACTGTAGCCTTCCCAGTAGCGCCATTCCCTATTAGCTCGACCTGCCACCCTCTGAGCTCAGCAATGTCCCTCAATGCGTCAACCATCATGCCCCGCTTACGCCTTACTTCCTTTTTTTCATAAGCAGTTAATGCTGTGTTCGACTGGCATTTGTCAGTATTCCAGATGCGTTGTACAAGGGTATCGAGGAACGGGGTGAGCACTTCCCCTGGGTTGATGTTAGAAGACAACCAAGCATGAACCAGCATAGCTACATTCGATTTAAGCTGCTTTCTTTCCTCCAAACAAATCCGATTAAATTGCTCCCCATCAATAGCTCGTGCAATTCTAGAATTCAAAACTACATCAACAACATCCTCTCGGCCTATATCATTTTTTGATATTAAATAGCTTAACATGCTAGATTTCCATTCATAACCCTCTGATATGAGGTGTAAATCAACTTTACTCAGCCTATCAAGACCTTCCTTCAATCTATCATATTCATGACCAGATTTATTCCAACCTAAAACACTAATAATTTTTGCCTGAGTAGTTGAAAGCAATATTGCATTTTCACTTGTAGCATTATACTTAGCATTCAAATTATTCCATAAATAAGTCGATCTAGGCCCTTTAGAATTTTCATTTATAATTTTCCTATCAATACCGGCAAGCGCAATTAAAGAAAAGAGAATGCTTTGATCAGAATAATCCAACCCTTGCTCTATGTTAACTCGAAGTTTATGTTCACTAATCACCGAACTCAAAACCACATTGCTTTCACGTTTACCATTAGCAACCGGGATGAACAGCCCTGTTATTCTACCTAGCAATGGATCAACAAGAGCAAAAAAATTAACTTTGGAATTCATTATTTTAATAGTCATCACTTACAACCTCTGGACTATTTTTTGTGATTTTTTCTTCCTTACTTCCATCATTCGAGTTGACATATCCATTCTTATTATCATGCTCACCATCAATAACAACCAAGGTATCAATAACTTTCCCTTTAATCGTTCTGCCAAGAGTTTCTATTTTTAAACCAATTGATATATCCAGCTCGTCATTTCCATCTTTACTCTTTGTACAAACCAATCTAGAAGAAAGATTTTTCTTATCTTCATCTTTTGTAACAAAATACTCGTTATCTAGGGCCGCCTTGAAAGAGTATGCTCCTTTAGCTCCACGATCTATGTCCTTACCAGTATGGTGTACAATTAAAATTGTTGCGCCAGATTTGACCTTTATCTGATCACAGCCAGCAATAAATGCCCCCATATCTTCTGCTGCATTTTCATTTCCAGTGAAGCATCTTGCCAAAGTATCGATAACGATCAAACGTACAGGCACCCCCGTCTCAAACAAGACATCCTCTGTAGCTAAAATCAAATCATCGATATACTCTTGCTTAGACACAAACATAGGCTGAGATATACGATAGAAATTTTTTATATCTTCGCCATTGTTATATTTATTAACCCAGGCATTCATTCTCTTTATCATTCCATTACTGCCTTCCGCAGCAACATAGATAACCGAGCCCTGTTTGACATCCAAACCCTGCCAAGGCTTACCTGTGGCCACTCTACAAGCTATATCGATTATCAAAAAAGACTTACGCGAACCGCTTGGGCCATAGAAACCCGCCAGTGAATTTTCATCTAAAAGACCTTCGACTAAAAATGAATCCTGATCATAATTAACCCGTCCAGCCCCCCTATCCATTGTAACTTTACACTTTCTAGTTTTTACAGACTCCATGCGTCCCCTCTATTAAAAATCATAAATAGACTACTATTATTAGGTGAATTATTATCAACCTCTAGCGATCAGCATTTAAAGGTTAGACATCAGGTAAAAAACGATTATATTAATCCACTCAATAAAGCCCACAAAAGCACGTATATGAAATGTTAAAGACTACGGCTTAGCCATAAAATTTTTATAACGTTAAAAACGTGGCAACGAATTAATAATGCATTGCAGCAATAATAACTGCAACCATTTTTTATAAATTTGCTATGCTTTATGATACTAATGGCATTTAAGATAAATTTATTATAACAAACTGTTGGCTTTATGAATGAACGCGACTGTAAATTACCTATGATGATTTATTTATCAACACAAAATACAATGGCCTCTCACTTATGCAGATAACTACCACGCGATGGTAACTATTCACAACGCTTTGGTTTGACTAAATAACTGATCCCAATAGTGCTACACCTTCGCTGTGCCATAGGGAAAGTGCGAACAAGTATCCCACGAACAAAAAATGAAAATTTTAGTCATTTAATATCAATGGGTTACCAGTAAATGCTCTCGTGCCATATGACTTATTCGCACCTTCCTTAGGCCAAGTGAAAACCGATGCCAAATCCAATGAGATCACCGCAATCCCTGTGTTGCTATCATTGTTGGATATCAATGGTTATCTGATATCAATTGATGCCATGGGCTATCAAATATGAAAATATAGTTTTTATTATGCTATGACTTTAATATTTTTAATTATCTTATCACCTAATTGTCGAGTATTCATTTTAGAACCAGCACTGTTGATAGGACTAATATTCAATTCTTTCGCTATTACTATTAACATTGGCTTTGTTATTTTCTCGGATATTCCATCGGTCAATACTTCGATAGTACCATTTTCATACTGCCGTATTATATGATTTTTATAGCAAACCTCTTCTCTGACTTCCATTTCAGATAGTGGTTTGATTTCTCTTGTTTTTGATGATTTCATTCCATCTTTGCTTCTTGTTTTATTGCCTAATGAGTAAGACAGTTTTTTACCATTTGTATTTTTCAATAATGGTAGCAGGTCTTCTTTTTTAGAATCCACCAATATATTTATTTCTAAATCCGTAGTGTTTATTTCTAAAATTACTATTCTATCAACATAGGATAGTGTTGATTTGGTAAATGATACGTGATTACTTGTAGTAATTGTTTTTACTGATATTCTCTCCCCATCTGAACTAATTACATCATACCCATGCTGGTTATTTTCCAAAGCCATTTGCCCATATGTATACATAGCTGTATACAACTCACCAATCCTTCCCGTTAAATGACTAAGTTCTTGGGCAGAAACACCCCATAATAATTCCTGCTGCAACCATTCCAAAGACTTCCCTAATGATTGAATAATTTGAAATTGTGATAACGACATGTTTTATTTCCTTATTTTATTCAGCATATTACTATTCATAGAGTTTCGACTGTTTATGGGCAAACTTAAATGGCCTAACCATATCGTCTTTGCTGGCATAAATATAATCAGACCACCACTTCAGCATTAGCTTACATTCATCAATATGTTTGGCAAGATGGATGTAAGCAGCGCAAACGTTGTTACGCTCCTGATGGTTTATCTGGCGTTCAACAGCATCTTTTTACCATAAGCCTGACTCAACCAAGGCACTACAGGCCATAAAATGGAAACCGTGATCGCAAACTTCTGTCTTAGTGTCATAGCCCATTTTTCGCAAAGCGTTGTTGATTGTATTTTCACCCATAAGCTTATCTACAGAGCAGAGCATGAGTTGCTTAAATGTTAACATGATGATGCTTATTCTGGGTTGCAAGGGTATCTCCTTAACATATTTGTACAGGCACATACTGAGTATGCAATGCCAAATTTGCTCATAATTTCAAAACAACCCACTTCGTCATGAAAACCAACAAAAATCTACTCATGCTCTCACCCTATTGTTCATGGCGGCTATCTTCTGCTTACGGCAGATACTGACTCGCTTTATGTGTGGCACATCTTTCACCTAAATAACTGATCCCAATAGTGCTACACCTTCGCTGTGCCATAGCCATTCCCCGGGAAAGGAGACACGGTATCCATGAAGTGTTTCACTCGGGCCAGCAGGTTTGCCATCCCTCTGCATTGATGATTGCGCGTGATGGTTTCATGTAACTTGTGCCATAGCCGTTCTATGTGATTAACCCAAGGGCTGTAAACTGGCTGGAACACCAGGCAGAACTTGGGATTCTTCTTCAACCATCGCTCGGTCTGTTTGCTTTTGTGAATGATGTAGTTATCGAGGATCAACGTGATGGTTTTGGCTCGTCGGTAGTGGTGGCGCAGCTTTTCCAGCATGGCAATAAACAGCGATGAGTTTTTCTTGATCCCGCTGACGTAAAGTACCCTTCCGTTGCCTGCGTGGAGAACGCCTGCCAGATAATGCTTGGCATTCTGCCCCGGTGTGACAACCCGCTTTTGCTGCGCTCTGAACATCCAGTCGGCTCCTAATTTGGGATTGAGGTCTATATCGACTTCATCCTCATAAAACACCGGATTATCGGCATCACAGCGGGCCAGCGCGGCGTCGATATTCGCCATTTTTTCCTGATAGGCTGGGTCTTTTATCCGCAAGGTCGGCACGGGCCTGCGCCAGACAATGCCCATACGAGGTAACCATCGGCGGAGCGTGGAGGCTGCCACATTGAGCCCTGTTAACCGATTGATTTTTATAGCCAATAGTTCAGTACACCAACGGCTGCGCTGATAACCAAAATCTTGCGGAGAAAACTGCATGAGCAGCACCAGTAGGGTGACAATCTTGGCGATAGGTAAGACTGGGGCACGGCCAGCCGGTAAGGCTTCTAGCGCATCTATGCCTTCATCTCGATACCACCGAAGCCAACGACCGATGGTCGAGCGCGCAGCGCCGGTAAGGTGATGAACATCGGTGATCGTGCGTCCTTCATGTAACAGCAAGATGGCCATCAAGCGACGAGCATGTCCTTTATCACGGGTGGCATGGATGATTTTGTGAATGCGGCGCCGTTGTGGTCGTGGCAGAGGTGGTAGGATAGGCATCAACTCAGTCCTTTGGGTGTGGCTTGTTTTGTTTAGCGACTAATCAGATCGCACAAACTGGACTGAGTTCCCTTCCTCCGGTGATCTACTATTCGGAACAGCTATTTAGGTTGTTAGCTCTAGGTATCTAATGATTAGGGAAAGTGCGAACAAGTATCCCACGAACAAAAAATGAAAATTTTAGTCATTTAATATCAATGGGTTACCAGTAAATGCTCTCGTGCCATATGACTTATTCGCACCTTCCCTTCCCTAAATCACGGGACATCTGCAAGGCAGACAAGCCTTTCACTGCGTTGGTGAAAATGGCAATCGCACCGAGATACACCTTTAATGGCAGCTTGTGAAACGCAAAGATTGTGCCGCTTGTCACAGAAAACGTATGTTTGCAGTCTTTGCAGCGCCACTGATTGCGGGGGCGGATAAAGTAATGGACGTCCACCACGCCACAACAAGGACAGGTCACAGTTCCGGTATCACCCCAGCGTAAGCTTTTAAACAGTGAAAACGCTTCATCATCTGACATAGCGAACACTTTACGCACAGACAGGCTTCGGGCTTTTGCTGAGAGAAGGAAATGTTGTTTCATTTTGCGCTCAAAATGTCATGTGGTGATGACTTTATTTTATTCATCTCTACATGACATTTCAAGGCGTGCGATGACGATTTTCACAAAATAATTAGTAATGCAGTAATTACAACCATTAATTATTGCATGAATAACATTCGCCATTTATACTCCGAAGCTATGAACTATGAAGAACTCCTCAGGAATATCGGGAAATCCGGCTTAACTATCCGTGATTTTGCTGAACTTTTAGGGAAGGTGCGAATAAGTCATATGGCACGAGAGCATTTAATGGTAACCCATTGATATTAAATGACTAAAATTTTCATTTTTTGTTCGTGGGATACTTGTTCGCACTTTCCCTAGAATCCAAGAATACTGCTGATTTATATTTATTATGCTTTTATAATTTTTACGAGGAATGTAATACCTTACATTCCTCGCAACTAACCGAAACTTGAGGTAACGAGATAGATATTTTCATCAAAAAAAATACCCATCTCCGTCAACTTTGAAGAAAACTCAATTAAGCCAATAAATAAAACCAACATCAACAATGGGTAGCATTCTATGAAAAAGAAAAGTTCCGATATTAATGTCACGAATTTTTATGAATTTGAAAATATTCTAACTAGGTTCAAGCGCGCAAAATGTGAAGAGACGTTGGATTTGATGTATTACGGTGCGATTAAAAAAGTGAATGAAAGCCTAAGTGGTAAGGCCCTGTTCAATGCTCATATTGCAATTGAAAGAGCCCTCGATCAATGCCAACAAACATTTGATAAATCACAAGTAGGTCTAAATAGAAAGGTTAACTTTATATTGAAAGAAGCAGACGATTTATCTAAAAAATATAATCCTGAAGATGAATTAAGACGGCTTCTTTCTAGCATTACTTAACAACGATTTACTTTTAATGTTATCCATATACTACTTGGATGAAATGTGTACTCTGATGTTCTACCACTCGATTACGTCTCCTTTGTGTTTTAGGATAAACCTGATAGTTGGTGTGCTTGTTATTACATTCTTTGCATACTTCTCAGCATTTTCAGGTAAAGCCGGACTAAGTTCGATAATAGCATTTATAATCATTTTTTCACTATACCCATTCTTTATCATTATCTCTGCAAATGTAATATCACATCGTTCTAAATTTGCATTAAACTTATTCACTAACGGTTGATAAACTTGGATACACTTATCTATAAAACTCATTTTCTTGTAAGGGGTATGAGTCCAAGCAGTTATTCTGGAGAGACGAGTCATCCTGTTTTTTTTAATTTCTATTCTTTTTTGTACTTTTTCTATCATTTGTTTGCCTCGTTTTGCAATTAGACCTGTAGCTTGAATACATCTAGCAAAAAAGCTCTCCCCATTTTTATGGAAATTAAAACCTGATAGTTTCCCATACTTACTAGATGACACATCGATATTAAACTCTTCTTCTAATAAATGAGCCGCCTCTCTTGTTATTTCTGGCTCTAATACTTCTGCTATTTTAATCCAAGCATCATATACCCCACGACGAGTTTCTATTATTGCCGCAGCATTCAAACCTGCATCATGCAAAATTTTTAGTTTGCTAGCACTTACGTCAGAAACAATAAGCATTCCAGCGTTATCTGATATTGATGGTTTGATCAAAATGTTGTGTTTATCTACATTTTCTTTTAATAGAATATGTATGATTTTTTCAGTCTCATTCATGTGCAAATCTTTAAATTCATTTTTATTTTCTATTTTTATATCTATTTTTTGACCACAAATTGCTTTCACTTGCTCTAACATATAACCAATTGCTTTTTCTTCCGTCAAAATTTTTTCAATTGATAGCTTGTCATCGATATAATTTATTTCTCTTTTTAATCTCTCCATCTCACTGATAAGAAGACCTCTTTCTTTATTAAAATCGAATCTATTAGTTGCAATTCCCCTCCGCTTCATAGCGACTGATTTCACGCCTAGATGTGTTGTAGGAAGTCTATCTATGCCTTGTGCAGCTAAGGAGCGGTGATCCACTCTGACCTTTACACCAGCCTTTTCTAAGGCGGAATTCTGCATGTCAGCCCAATTTTTTCTTAATTCATTAAGCCATTCAGTCTCCCTAGTTACTTTTGATTTCTCTGCGCCGCCTTTTTTAGGATTTTTTTTATTATATCTCTTGAAATGTGTAGCTGCTGTTCGCTCTATTCCATCGCTTATACGTTCATTGAAAATAAGATGAAAATGAGGATTGTTAGGTTTACCAATGTCCTGTGACTTACCTTCATGTATGCCTAATGACCATGGGAACCCTTCTTTCTCAGTGACACATCTTACAAAAGATTTAACTAATTCCTTTTGCTGCTCAATTGTAAGTTCATTAGGAAGTGAACACTCAATCTCTCTATATACTCGTGAATTACTTCTTTCATAAAGATCTGCCGCATGCCAAAACTCTGAATCACTTTTTGCCCAATGAGGAATATTTCCACAGTCTGAATATAACAACTCATTATTTTTCTTGGCATACTTATTCTCACGCTTAATATAATCGTTTCTTATCTTGCCAGATTTCCCTGCTTCCTTGCTGCCATTAGTCAATGATAGATGATAATTTGCCATTTTTTTCCAATTTATTTTTATTTTTATTTTTATTTTTATTTATCTAAAAGCAGATTTTTTCTTTCTGCCATATCCTGACTTTGATTTTGACTTGAGCACCGTTTCTCCGCGAAGCAGGAGAAACGAGTAAGTGCGCACCATGCGGTGATAAGAGCTTTGATATTCAACACACGTATCACCCTTATACTTCCTATGTTCCAGCTCTTGAGATTAGGCAAATTAATTTATTTAATAGATTTTTTATAATTTAAGGAAAATAACTATTGTAATATTTACTAAAGCAATGTTATTATTTAATAAATAAATAGTCAACGGGTTTGTTGATATGTATAAGAATAATAATAATCCGTCAAGAATTGAACGTTTAGAAAAAGAGAAGGCTGAATTAGCCAGTAAGATTGCACTCCTAAAAAATCAAGAAAAGGAGAGTAAAAATAAAGCTGATCTTAGGAAGAAGATTCTTATCGGCTCAATGGTTGTTGGCTTGATGTTGAAAAATGAAACGTTAAAAGATCAGATTACTGCACGCTTAGATAAATTTCTTACAAAAAATATCGATAGAAAACTTTTCGATCTGCCACTTACTAATAAAGAACGACAAGAGGATAAAAATTCGTTTTAGATGTAAGCATTAAAACTGTTACTCTCCCCCCCCCCTTTCATGCAATCAGGATAGGGAAAATAACAGTTTTATATCTCCATATTCCTCATACAACTACCGACTCATTTATCAACATATTGAGCATTTCATCATCCAGATAGCGGAAGGCCAAATAGTCATCTAATGGATAGAAGCCTAACTTTCCTAGCTCCTCAGTCTTATACTCGTCATTAATTCCAAGCCAATCACAGAATGACCTCCAGTTCGGTAGCATGGCAAAACTAAATTTCATTTCGCATTGTGTTAGTAATTCCCTGATCATACGCAGCTCAGTACCTATATATCTATAAGGTGCGTTCATCACAACATCATCAATGATCACGCATTGCTCTGGGCCAATGAGTCCTGAGGAAATAAATTCTGATAAAGTTGCGATTTTATGTTGATCATCAAGCAAATACTTATGAAGACGGCCAATATAATTATCTTCTCTTACAAGCCAGGCTCTAGCCGTATTAAGTTCAAACGCGGCACCGAAATTATAAATTGTATACTTGAGATGCCCGATCACCTTTTCTCTTAGCTCAATTTGACGGGTAATATGTGTTAAAAATTGGTTATCTCCAGTTTTACTGACTACGTTGTCAGATAGTTTCACTGTCATTTTATCTTCCTTATTAATTAGCCGCTTTATCGTATGCTATAAAAACCCCTGGGCATCTTGCTTAAGATAATTTTTAATGTAGCGGTTTAATGTATTCATCACCCATGCATCGAGGCTCAATTAACTCATAGCAATCGATGTCTGGGTTTGATTTTTTAAAATTCAAGATCTCTTTATTGAGTTCGTCGTTACTATCAATAAGAAAAATGTGATAAAGCAAAGCATCAATTTCAGCATTTAAATCATCATACTCCTCACTTGATAAGCTAAGGATCTTATACTCTTCTATTTTTTTTTGTTTCTTTTCCAATTCATTAATCAAATTTCGATAATAATTCTCATTTCTTAAAACTCGAATCGCATTTTTTCCATTAACAGTTTTATAATACTCAACTTCTACTTTATTTTTCATTCAATACACTTTTTATATATTTCCGCTGCTAGAGCGCAGCGAAACCAGGCCATAGTTGCATTTACTTTATATAGTTATTGAGAAACATTTCAATGTATATTATATGCACAACAGATCTAAACTAAGCACCGCTGATAAAAACTCAAAGCTACGAAAAACTTGCTGAGTGATGTTGCATGTTATTATTATGTATGTTTTATACTATAACATCAATGAGTTATTTGATTCAGAGTGATATTAATTTACTAGCCAGTTTTCAATAACTATTTATATTTATAAAAACTCATTTTGTTAAAATATGACAAAACTAATATTTATATTATAAATATATGATTTTTTTATCTACCTGATAGTTTGCAACTAAAAATTTAATAAGATAAGGGCTAAGCATTCTGTTTATGTAAACTGCAAGCTATAAACTCACTGAGAGAACAAGTACATAGTCGCTGGGCTTTGAGGGGAGACATCATTCCGACTCCCCGAACAAGCCAGCAGCCAAGCGTAGCGCGGCAATTCTCAATGACAGCAACCCCACTCTATGGTCAAGGATCTTGGGGTGAAACAGCTACAGACGCATATTTTGCCTCTAAGGCCGTTTCATCAGACCACATGGTGATGCCACTACATGCTGCTAAGAGAAGATAGCCAGCATAACGCGGTTGCTTCTCCTTCATAAGATTTGAAAGCTGCACTATCGTCACCTGTCGTGAAGTGACTGACGGTGGGTTTTGATGATAAAATATTACTGTTTTTGAATACCCAAATTATACACGACTATACACGCCTAAAAAGCTTGATTAAGTCATTGATTTAACAGCAGTACTACTGTACTTGCTCCTGATTTGCAATCAGATATAAAGAGTCCGCCATGTTTAAACCAGAATTGCTCTCCCCCGCAGGTTCCCTCAAGAACATGCGTTACGCCTACGCCTATGGCGCCGATGCCGTCTATGCCGGTCAACCCCGCTACAGCCTGCGGGTGCGCAACAACGAATTCGATCACGAGAACCTGCAGCTCGGCATCAACGAAGCCCATGCCCTCGGCAAGCAGTTCTATGTGGTAGCCAACATCCAGCCCCACAACTCCAAGCTCAAGACCTTTATCCGCGACATGCGCCCTGTGGTGGAGATGAAGCCGGATGCGCTGATCATGTCCGACCCCGGTCTTATCATGATGATGCGTGAAGCCTTCCCGGATATGCCCATTCACCTCTCGGTGCAGGCCAACGCGGTCAACTGGGCCACGGTGAAGTTTTGGCATCAAATGGGCCTGACCCGCGCCATCCTCTCCCGTGAGCTGTCGCTGGACGAGATCGAAGAGATCCGCATGCAGGTGCCGGAGATGGAGCTGGAAGTGTTCGTCCACGGCGCCCTGTGCATGGCTTACTCCGGCCGCTGCCTGCTCTCCGGTTACATCAACAAGCGTGACCCCAACCAGGGCACCTGCACCAACTCCTGCCGCTGGGAGTACAAGGTGCACGAGGGTAAAGAAGATGACGTAGGCCAGATCGTCCACCGTCAGGAGCCCATCGCCGTGCGTCCGGACAACACCCTGGGCCTGGGCAAACCGACCGATGCGCTGGTGCTGCTGGAAGAGTCCAACCGCCCGGGCGAGTACATGAGCGCGTTTGAAGACGAACACGGCACCTACATCATGAACTCCAAGGACTTGCGCGCGGTCGAGCACGTCGAGCGATTGACCAAGATGGGCGTTCACTCGCTGAAAATCGAAGGCCGCACCAAATCCTTCTACTATTGCGCCCGTACCGCTCAGGTCTATCGCAAGGCCATTGACGATGCAGTGGCGGGTCGTCCGTTCGATCGCAGCCTGATGGGCACCCTCGAGAATCTGGCCCACCGCGGCTACACCGAGGGCTTCCTGCGCCGTCACAACCACAGCGAATACCAGAACTACGACTACGGCTACTCCGTCTCCGACACCCAGCAGTTTGTCGGCGAGATCACCGGCCGCAACGGTGACATGGTGGAAGTCGAGGTGAAGAACAAGTTCCTGGTGGGCAACAGCCTGGAGCTGATGACCCCGCAGGGCAACCTCAGCTTCAATCTGGAGCAGATGCAGAACCGCAAGGGCGAGCTGATCGACACTGCACCGGGCAACGGCCACGTGGTCTATGTGCCAGTACCGAAGGAAGTGGACATCAACTACGGCATCCTGCTGCGCAATCTGGGCGAGCGTCAGGATACCCGTCAGCCCCACTCGGCGGCCTGAGATGGCACTGCTCATCACCGACAAGTGCATCAACTGTGACATGTGCGATCCCGAGTGCCCCAACCAGGCCATCAGCCTGGGGGATGAGATCTACGAGATCGACCCCAGTCGCTGCACCGAGTGCGTCGGTCACTATGAGAAGCCGACCTGTATCAGCGTCTGCCCTATCGACTGCATCATCTGGGATCCCGCGCATGTGGAGACCGAAGATCAGCTGATGGAAAAGTTCGTGCGGATGCACCGGCAGTAACTCCGGCATCAGCGTCTGCTCTACATGAACTGCATCTTCCGGGATCACGCCCATGTGGAAACCAACGATCAGCTGATGGAAAAGTTCGTCCGGATGCACAGGCAGTAACTCCGGCATCAGCATCTGCTCTACATGGACTGCATCTTCCGGGATCCCGCCCATGTGGAGACCGAAGATCAGCTGATGGAGAAGTTTGTGCGGATGCACAGGCAATAGCTGATGCACAGACCGTAAAACGAAAAAAAGGCCGAGCAATCGGCCTTTTTTGATCCGGCGTTCAGTAGCTGGTCATCACTTGCCGACCAGCCGGCTCAGCTGCTCCAACTCGCGCTGGGCCTCCAGCATCCTGGTCTGGGACTCCTCCAGCTTGGCCTGTTGCTTGGCAATTTTCTCCGGCTTGCCACTCACTCTTGCCTCCTGCAACTCGAGCAGACGCTCGTCCACCTCGCCACGCAGCTTGTGAACCCGCTCTTTCTGCTCCTTGAGCAGCCCCTCATCGGTGCAGTTGGCCTTGATATTGCGCGCGGCCTGCTCCAGCCCGGCAATCTGCCCGGCATTGTTGTGTGCTTTGGCAAACACCAGCTGGTCGTTGACGGCCTGCAGACGCGCCTTGCAACCGACCGCTTCACTGCCATAGGCCTGACCCGCCAACAGCAGCAACCCTATTCCTACACTTTTCCACATCTTGATTTACCCGGTCATGTTTGCGAACTGATCATAAGAACCGTGTTTCGCCAACGGGTCAAGCAAGCAGGGAAAAGGTGCGACAGAAGTTGTGCGACATCACGCAATCATCACCTTATTGGTTCTACAATGACGCCTTTTAGGATCAGGAGTCTCTTATGAATCAACAAATTGTGGTGATTGCCAACGGCGCCCCCTACGGCAGCGAATCCCTGTTCAACGCACTGCGTCTCGCTATCGCCCTCAACGAGCAGGGTGGTGCCAGCCTGAAGCTGTTCCTGATGTCTGATGCGGTGAGCGCGGCGCTGGCCGGTCAGGCACCGGCTGAAGGGTACAACCTGCGCCAGATGCTGGAGATCCTGCTGGCTCAGGGCGTCACTATTCGCCTGTGCAAGACCTGCACCGATGCCCGTGGCATCACCGCCCTGCCACTGATCGAGGGCATTGAGGTCGGCACCCTGCCGATGCTGGCCCAGTGGACCCTGGCCGCCGACAAGGTACTGACCTTCTGATCGTCTCTGCTTGCCCTGCACTCCCCCACTTGTGCCACTGAGCATCTCACGTCAGGCAAAGTGGGGGTCATTTCGCTCCCTCGCGCCTAAATGACTACAATGTCAGTTGCCCATTCAGCTTGCCCTGCACCGCTTCACGGACAGAGTAATGGCCCAGTCATGGACAGAGGACGACGATGAATCCGACCGAACAGACCCTGCTTGAGCAGATGCGCATCACCGAATTCGAGATTGCCCATCGCAAGGAGTTGCTGCTGCTCAGCGAGCAGGATGTGGCGCTGCTGGCGAGCTATTGCGGCAAAATAGATCCACGGATCGATGCCCTGGTCGATCGCTTCTACCAGCAGCAGACGGCCATCACCGAAATCGCCCTGCTGATCGGCGATGCCGATACCCTCACCCGATTGCGCACCGCACAACGGCGTTACGTGCTCGATCTCTTCAGCGGTCATTACGATCTGGAGTACGTCAACAACCGGCTGCGGATCGGGCTGGTTCACAAGCGGATCGGGGTCGAGCCCAAACTCTATCTGGCCGCCATCAACACCCTTAAGGCCCTGCTGATCGAGGATATTTTCGAGCAGATCCGCGATGAACCGGAGCGCCTCGTCATGCTGGCCGCGCTGGACAAACTCTTTCTGTTCGACATCACCCTAGTGTTCGAGACCTATATTCGCAGTCTGGTGTCGGAAATAGAGTCCTCCAGAGAGAAATCGGAGAGCTATGCCAAGAGTCTGGAGCAGAAGGTGCGCGAACGAACCAGACAACTGGAGGAGCTGAACCGCACCGATGCCCTGACCGGATTGCTCAACGTTCGCCACCTTAACGAACTGCTGTTGCTGACCCTGCGCACCTGTCAGCGCCGTGCCGAACCCATGGCCATCGCCTATCTCGATATCGATAACTTCAAACAGATCAATGACACCGAAGGACATCAACGCGGCGACGAGATCCTGCGGATCGTCGGCCACTGCATCCGTCAGGTCTTTCGTGCCGAAGATAGCTGCTTTCGCTATGGCGGGGATGAGTTCTGTCTGATCCTGCCCAACTGCAGCGAAAGTCAGGCCAGGGATATCTATCTCAAACGACTGACTCAGGCCATCAAGGGTCAGCTGGAGGATCTCACCCTCAGTATTGGTATCGCCCAGACCGGGCCGGATCACTACGATGACGGGCTCAACCTGATCCGGCTGGCCGACGAGCGAATGTACGCGGCCAAGAAGGCGCTCAAGGAGATTACCCCGGGCAGCACCCACTGATCCCAGGGGCTGGCTGTCAGCCTCGCTTCGTTGCAGCGGGGAGCGAAGCGGGACGGGACACCCTGGCCCCCCACTCATAGAGCGCAAAAATTGCCACGCAGAGCAGCGCCATCAGCACATAGAGCAGCTGGCCGCTCCACTGTTCGAGGATCCAGCCTCCCAGCAGCGCGCCGGCGGCCCCTCCCAACCCGGCCAGTGCGCTGGCACCAAAGTAGCTCCCCTTGAGATGAGCCGGGGCCATCTGATCGATCAGCACGTTGAGCAAGGGGAACAGGATGGTCTCGCCGATACTGAGCAGCAGCACGGCGCCAAACCAGTGGCTGCGTACCGTCGGGTCTCCCAGTGCGAAGAGCAGCTGGGCCGCCAGAAAGAGCGCCATGCCGATATGAAGCCGTACCCGCACCGGCCAGTGTGAGAGCAGCCGAAGCAGCGGAAATTGCAGCAGCACCACGGTCAGGGCATTGGTCGCCACCAGCAGGGCAACCAGCTCGGCCACCTGCGGCATACCGGCCCGGGTCAGGTATTGCACCAGCGGCGAGTGAAACTGGGAGTAGACCAGCACCATCAGGAGATTGGCCATCACCAGCAGCAGGAAGGCGCGATCCGCCAGCAACACCTTGATGGCATCTCGCAGTCCGGGGCCAGTCGCCCCCGACTTGCCTGTGCTGCCAGCCCGGCGAAATCCCCAGCCAAAGGCCAGTGCCAGCAGCAGATAGTTCACCACCAGAAACAGGAAGGTCTCCTGCTGGGCGTTGATCCCGAGAGTCACCCCGAGCAGCGGCCCCAGCGCGGCCCCGAGGTTGAGCAGAAAATAGCGCAGGTGCAGTGCCAACTCCCGCGCCTTGGCCGAGGCCAGACTGTCGGCCATCAGCGCCTTACCGGGGGCATCGATGAGTCCCGAGGAGAGGCCGCTGCCCATCACCCCGATCCCGAGCCAGAACACCTCGTGCGAAAAACCGAGCAGACCGAAACAGAGCATCGCCACCAGACAACCGGCCAGCAGTATGCTGCGCCGCCCGAAGCGATCAGAGAGCCAGCCGCCGTAGAAACTCACCAGAGTGGAGAGGGCCATCGAGCCACCCAGCAACAGGCCGATGAAGGTGGCCGACAGGTCATACTCTAGATAGAGCAAAATGGAGAGGAAGGGCCACACCATGTAGTAGCTGGTGCGCACCATGAAGGTGCCAAGAATGACGATCCAGACCAGCGGGGTAAATTGCCTCAAGGTGCGCCACGGCATCGGCCAGCTCCGGGGCCCGATGGGGCCAACAATAACTAAGGGGAAGCCTTCTGTTGTAACAGAGGGCTTCAATAGAAACAACGCTCGCTCACCATCAAGGTGCTACCGGATGCAAAAAGGCCAGCCGGTAGGCACCGGCTGGCCTTTTTATCACGGGACTTCCCTCGGGCTAACGCCAGAGGGCCAGGCTTAGCGCCAGGGGCTCTGCTGCCACAGACGCCCCAGACCGGCTTCCAGCGCCTGAGCGCCCTGCTGTCCCAGCTTCTGGGTCAGACTTTTTGGCTTGCGATAGCTGATGCCGACCACCTTGTGGTGGCTGGCCTGCGCCAACAGGTAGTCATCGCTGGTGCAGAGGGTATCCACCAGCCCCAGCCCCTTGGCCTGACTCGCCAGCCAGTGCTCACCGGTCGTGACCCGATCGATATCGAGTTGCGGGCGGTGCTCGGCCACAAAGGCCTTGAAGCGCTCGTGGATCGCCGCCAGCTCCTCGCGAAACTTCTCGCGCCCCAGATCGTCGTTTTCGCCGAACATGGTGATGGTGCGCTTGTACTGACCGGCGGTGTGCATCTCGAAATCGATATCGTGCTTTTTCAGCAACTTGTTGAAGTTCGGCAACTGGGCGATCACCCCGATGGAGCCAACGATGGCAAAGGGGGCAGCCAGGATCTTGTCCGCCACGCAGGCCATCATGTAGCCACCGCTCGCCGCCACTTTGTCGATAGCCACGGTCAGTGTGATGTCCTTATCCCGCAGACGCTGCAACTGGGAAGCAGCCAAGCCATAGCCATGCACCACGCCGCCACCGGATTCGAGCCGCAGCAGTACCTCGTCGCCGGGCTGGGCCACGCCGATCACCGCGCTCACCTCCTCGCGCAGGGAGGCCACCTCTTTGGCATCCATGCTGCCGTTGAAATCGAGCACGAACAGGCGACTGCGCTCATCACCCGCCTTGGCGCGCTTTTTCTGCTCCTCTTTCTGCTGCTTTTCCAGCACCTTGCGCTCGGCCTTGCTGGCGAGTGCGCTCTTGAGCGCAAACTGCCCCTGCTCCAGCTCGCTCGAGAGATCGGTCACCACCAGCTCGCCCTTGCGCGCTTTCGGCTGGCGAGTGCTGACGATCATCAGAATGATGGCGCCGATGGCCAGCAGGAAGGTCACTGTCTTGGCCAGAAACAGGCCATATTCGGTCAGAAATGTCACGATGGACTCCACAATGGATCGGTTTTCGTCACATTCTAGGGAGTTTGGCGAAGGCGCGCAAAAAATCGCAGCCAGAGCCTGGAAAAACCAACCCAAGCATCACAACCTCTCTATTTTCTTCACATTTTTCTTGCCGCTGGCTGGTCAAACGGGCGCGCGGATCAGTACACTTGGCGCCGATTGCCATGCACTTATGGCCGGAATTTGTTAACAGGAGTTGTCATGCTCGATTATCAGGCACCCCGCGATCTGCTCAAGGATAAAGTCATTCTGGTCACCGGTGCCGGCGACGGGATCGGCCGCGAAGCCGCCCTCACCTATGCCGCCCACGGTGCCACCGTGATCCTGCTCGGCCGCACCAGCGCCAAACTCGAAGCCGTGTATGACCAGATTGAGGCCGCCGGTTATCCGCTGCCCGCCATCGTGCCGGTGGATCTGAAAGGGGCCACCGCTGCCCACTACCGCGGCATGGCAGAAACCTTCGCCCAGCAGTTTGGCCGCCTCGACGGCGTGCTGTTCAACGCCGGTCTGCTCGGCACCCTCTCTCCGTTTGAACACATTCAGGAGAAGGAGTGGGACGAGGTGATGCAGGTCAACGTCAAATCGGAATTCCTGCTGACCCAGGCGCTGCTGCCGCTGCTGCGCCAGACCGCCAAGACGCAGGGCGAAGCCTCCATCGTCTACACCTCCTCCAGCGTGGGACGCAAAGGGCGCGCCTACTGGGGCACCTATGCCATCTCCAAATTCGCCATCGAGGGGATGATGGAAGTGCTGGCCGACGAGCTGGAGAACACCGGTGTGCGGGTCAATACCCTCAATCCGGGCGGCACCCGCACCAAGATGCGCGCCAGCGCCTTCCCGGCGGAAGATCCCATGAACCTCAAGACCCCGGCCGACCTGATGCCTCTCTACCTCTACCTGATGGGGTCGGACAGCCGCGGCAAAACCGGCCAAACCTTTGTGGCTCAGCCCAAATAAATCAATAAAATACCCAGAGTGTTGTGCGGCAGGGGTTAAATTGAATAGGGAGCACAGGCTCCCTGTAGAAGCCCCTGACCATCCTATCTCCAATCAGGTTGAACTATGTTTCGTCCCAAGAGCACGTTTGAGCAATGGCGGATCTTTCAGGCGGTAGTCGACTGCGGCGGCTACGCCCAGGCGGCCGAGGCGCTGAACAAGAGCCAGTCCTCCCTCAATCATGCGGTTGCGAAGTTACAGCAGAGTCTGGGTGTGCCCTTGCTGGAGGTGCGCGGCCGCAAGGCGGTACTGACCCCGGCGGGCGAAATATTCCTCAAGCGGGCCCGTCAGTTGAGCCAGCAGGTGGAGGAGCTGGAGAATCTGGCCAACAACCTGGAGCGGCAATGGGAGCCGCAGATCAACCTCTATGTCTCGGCGTTGCAGCCAAGGGATCGCCTCTATCGGGCGCTGGCCAGCTTCTATCCCCGCAGCCGGGGTTGCCGGGTCAACCTGCACGAACGCATTCACTGCCACTTCAACGCCTTGCAACCGGGGGATCTGATGCTCTCCGAGCACCTGCCCGGCGATCGCACCGGCCTGTTGCTGGACGAGGTATGCCTGCTGCCCCTCTGCGCCGCCAGCCATCCGCTGGCACAGGAGGAGGGGCCCATCCGCAGCGATGTGCTGATCGGCTACAACCAGATCAGCCTCCATCCCCCCATTCACCGCTCGGTGGACTGGAACGATGCGGATGACACCGGCTGGAAGGCTACCCACTACCATGAAGTGCTCGCCATGCTGCGCCTTGGCCTCGGCTATGCCTGGCTGCCGCGCCATCTGGTGGAGCGGGAGCTGGCGGAAGGTTCACTCATACAGCTGGATCTTGAGAGCGGCAACGAGCGCCACCTCTACACCTACCTGCTGACCCTCTCCCCCGAGGCCCTCGGCCCCGCGACAGAGCTGCTGCTGCGCTGCCTGCGCAACGAGTATCAGGGCGAATCATCGCCGCTCTCGCACACCCAGCCCCAGCACGGCAAATAACAGCCAGATCACCCCGTCAGACGTTGGGCACCCGCCAGCAGGCAGCCAGCGCCGCCAGTGCTAATCCCAGCGCCACCATAAAGACCCCGTGGAAACTCCACACCTCTGCCACCACACCGGCGATAGCCCCCGCCATGATGGAGCCGGTGCGGATACTGTTGGCAAACAGGGTAGTCGCCACCCCGGCCCGCCCCGGCATCAGATCCTGAAAATAGGACATGCCGATCCCAGCCACGATACCGATGAAAATGGCGTTGAACAGCTGCAAGGCGATCAGCGCGTATTGATCGGTGAGGGTCACCAGACCGGTGTAAAAGGCCGCACCGGCCAGCACCGCCAGCAACATCATGGGGCGCTTGCCAAAGCGGGCCGTGTAGTAACCCGCCAGCAGCATGAAGGGGATCTCCAACGCCGCGGCCGTGCCCATCAAGATACCTGCCAGTTTCTCCTCCAACCCCAGCTCGCGGGTGATGTAGAGCGGCATATTGATGAGGTACATGCTGTTGCAGGTCCACATCAGGGTGGAGGCGATAAACAGCGCCCGCACCGCCGGATCCCGCCAGCTGCTGACCCGCTCGATATCTTCATCCATCTTGGGCAGCGGCAAGGAGGGCAGCCAACGCCACACCACCAGGGCGCAGAGCAGGTAGGCCAGTGCCGAGGCCAGGTACATCAGCTCGAAGCCGTAGCCGATGGCCAGCGCGAAGGCGATAGGCGGGCCTATGACCCAGGCCAGCGAAAATTGGGCCCGCATCACCGAGCTGAACATGTCAGCCCGCTGGTTGCGGCTGTCGGAATACTCCCGCGCCAACGCAAACAACTGGGGACTGGCCGTGGCCGCCAGCGCCGCCAGCATGACCCCCAGACTCGCCAGCAGCCAGTAGTTGCGGTTCCAGGCAAACAGCAGGGAGAGCGCCACCCCGGCAAAACAGCAGCGCAGGATCAGTCGCTTGCGATCCCCCTTGTTATCGGAGCGGTGGCCCAGCCACTGGCTGACCAGAATGCCCACTACCGCATTGATGGTATAGAAGAGCCCGACCAGAAAGGGGCGCACCTGCACCTCCTCGGCCAGAAACAGGCTTAAGGTAGGCACCTGCAATGCCACCGCGACGCCGGTCATAAAGGTCACGGCAAGAAACGAAAGAGAGACGGGGTCCGGGCGTTTGACCGCCGCTATCGACAAGCTCATAGGGTTACCACTGATTGGAAGGACGATACGGGCCAACGCTCGGCTGCCGTATGAAAATTCGGCGCTTATCTTATGTCATTATCAAGAGCAGGCTCAAGGATGGCATAAGCAGGTGTGCGCCTTGCGAGGGAAGCCGCGACCCCGTAGAGTGAAAGCCCATCCTGCCAGCACAAGGAGTTCGCATGTTTGATTTTGATCAGGAAGTAGACCGCAGTGGCACCATGAGCCTGAAATGGGACAAGTACAAGGGTCAGGATGTGCTGCCCATGTGGGTTGCCGATACCGACTTTGTCTCCCCCCCGTCCGTGATAGAGGCGTTGACCAAACGGGTCGCCCACGGCATTTTCGGCTATTCACGCCCCTCGCCGCGCCTGATCGAACTCATTATCGAACGGATGGCTGCCCGCTATGGCTGGGCTATCGAGCCCGAATGGCTGGTATTCCTGCCGGGCGTGGTGCCCGGGCTCAACCTCGCCTGCAAGGCGTGGAGCCAGCATGGCCGCGGCATCATCACTCCCAAGCCGGTCTACTACCCCTTCCTGCAGGCGCCGGGCTTCAATGATCGGCCCCTGCTCACCGTCCCCATGGTAGAAGAAGCCGGTCGCTGGGTGCTGGATCTGGCAGAGCTGGAGCGTCAGGCTCCCGCCGCGGATCTGCTGCTGCTCTGCAACCCCCACAACCCGGGCGGCACCATCTTTACCCGTGACGAGCTGCTGGCCATCGATGCCATCGCCGCGCGCCACAATCTGGTGATCTGCTCCGATGAAATCCACTGCGATCTGCTGCTGGATAAAGACGCCCGCCACATTCCCTACGGCGCCATCAGTCCGGAGGCGGCCGAGCGCTGCGCGGTGATGATGGCCCCGAGCAAGACCTTCAATATCGCCGGTCTGTGCTGCTCCTTCGCCATCATCCCCAACGCCCGTCTGCGCTTCCGGTTGCAGCAGGCGATGCGTGGCATCAGCGCCGACGTCAACCTGCTGGGTTTTGTCGCCGCCGAAGCGGCCTATGAGGGTGGCGAACAGTGGCTGACCGAGCAGATCGACTATCTGGCGGCCAATCTGGCCCAGATCCAGCAGGCGGTGGCTCGCTGGCCGGGCGTCAAGCTGGCCAGCCATCAGGCGACGTATCTGGCCTGGATCGATGTGAGCGCCCTTGGCCTTGCCGATCCCATCGCCTTCTTCGAGCAGGCCGGCGTCGGTCTCTCCCCCGGCGCCCAGTTTGGCGACGGCCAGTTTGTGCGGCTCAACTTCGGCTGCACCAGGGCACGACTGACCGACGCGCTGGCGCGGATGGAGCGAGCAATCCTCAACCACAGCAAGCCTTAATCAGCCAGCAACGGGATGGGCAAGCCCCATCCCTTTTACCCGGTGTCATCAGCCCGCGGTCAACTCAGTCAACGGTCAATTATGTCGCTACGGATCTTGCATCACCTTCTGCTCCCCCTCTGTGCACTCTCTGCGCTGCTCCCCTTTGGCAGCCAGGCGCTGACCATAGGAACGGGCCCGCTCAATGGGGTCTACTACCCGACCGGTGGCGCCATCTGCCGGGTGCTCAATGCTGGCCATGCCCTGCATGGGGACAGCTGCACCGTGCAGAGCACCCGTGGCTCGATGGCCAACCTCAAGGCGCTCGGCAAGGGGGAAGTACAGCTGGCGCTGGTGCAGTCCGATGTGTTGCACCACGCACTGCACGGCACCGGCCCCTTCAGCGGGCAGGGAGCCAACCATGAGCTGCGCAGCCTGTTTCGCCTCTATCAGGAGTCGCTGACCCTGCTGGCCGCCCCCGACAGCGGCATCACCACTCTGGCGGATATCGAGGGGAAACGGGTCTATCCGGGCAACAGCGGCGCCGGTGAACAGATCACCAGCCAGGCCCTGATGGCGGCCATGGGATGGCAACCCGGGCAGTTTGTCGCCTATCAGCTCAAATCGAATAGCGAACCGCTGGAAGGACTGTGCGATGGCTCGCTGGATGCCGCCTTTGTGGTAGCCGGGCACCCCAGTCTGGCGGTCGGCGACCTGATCAGCCGCTGCAAGGTACGCCTGATCCCCATCGAAGGGGAGCAGATCGACAAGCTACTCAAGCAACACCCCTACTACCAGCGCAGCCGCATCGCCGCCAACCTCTATCCGGGGCAGACGGCCTCCATCAACAATATCGGGATGAGTGCCGAACTGGTGGCGCTGGCCAGCCTGCCGGATCCCATCGTTCGTACCGTGCGCGATACCCTGCTGGCCCGGATCAAGCAGTTCAGCCGGTTGCATCCGGCCCTGAGCAAGGTGACCCCCGAGCAGTTGCAGGCGCAAACCGAGCTGCCCCTCCATGCGGGGATGTCGGATCAGCCGCCAGCCCCCTTGTCACTGACCCCCGAGCAGTTAACCGCGGAACAGTTGGCGCCGGAGCCATCAACCTCAGAGGCGGCACCAACGGCAGAGCAGGTGAGTGCCGCCGACGGGACGACTGCGCCCATTGAGGCGCCCTCCGACACGACCGCCACCAGCAGTGCCCCAGTGGCAACAGAAGCCACAGAGGTTAATCCCTTGCCCGAAGAGGCCCTCGAGGTCACCCCCGAGCTCACTGCCACGCCGACCACCGAGGGTGAGAGCGTGGCCCCCTCTGCCGCAGCGTCAACGGTTCCATCAGCATCGGCTGCCGTGTCGACTCAGTTGCCACAAAGCACCTCTGCGGCCACTGCGCCGCAAGAGCAGGCAACCCAGCCTGCCAGTAGCGCGGCGACTGGCGAAACCCAACCGCAGGATAAGGTAGACATGTTCTCCTCTCCTGCCGCCAGCGCAGCCACGCCGTTGCAGCCCTGAGTGGTCAGTGCCAACAAATACATCAGGGCAGCCTCGGCTGCCCTGATTGTTTACGCGCGTTCGATAGTGACGCAATTGATGGCGGCGCAGTCACCCTGATTGGCCTGCCCACCTTGCCGTACCGCTACGGCTCCACTCCCCGGGTCAGATAGGGGTTGGGCTTCTGGATCTCCTCCTCCACCCAGTGCAGCAGCTGCTTAATGGCCCGCGACAACACCTGATTCTGGCGCACCACGTAGCCCAGACTGGTACCGGGAAAGTCGCTGAGGCTGGTGACCGGCGCGGTGAGGTTGAGGCGCGGATGCAGGGAGAAGTCCGGCACGATGGCGACACCAAACCCCGCCTCGGCCCAATCGAGCTGAGCGTCCACGCTGCCTACCTCCATGATGCGACAGGGGGGCAAGGCCAGCAGCGGCAAGGACGGGTCGATCAGCGCCCGGGTACGGGTGTCGTGACCGAGCAGGATCAGGGTCGGCTCGTCAAGCGGGTCGCTCTCTCCCGCCACCGCCCGCGCCTGCCAACGGGCGAGGCCATGACCCAGCGCGCACCAGGTCACCTGTTGCAGCTCGGTATAGAAGAGCGGTTCGCTGCGCTTTTGCGCCATCACGAAGCCCAGATCCGCCTTGCCCGCCTTGACCAGCTCGGCCGCCTGATCCGAAGTGGTGTTGAACAGAGTGAGGTCGATGCCGGGAAACTCCCGCTTGAAGCGCTGAAACGGCTGGATCAGCAGCAGGCGGGAGATGATGTCGCTGGCGGCGATGGCCAGCGTCCCCTGACTCAGCTGGTTGAGGGCATTGAGATCGGACTGGCAGAGCTGCAACTCGGCGATGGTGCGCTCGGCGCTTTGCAGCAGCCGCTCCCCCGCCTGCGTCAGGCGAAACGGACTGCGCTCGATCAGCCTCACCCGGGTCGCCTGCTCCAGCCGCTTGATATGCAGGCTGACATTGGGCTGGGTCATGTGCAGCTCGGTGGCGGTCTGACCAAAATGTTGCAATCTGGCCAGGGTAACAAAGGTTTGCAGCCAGTGAATGTCCAGCATAAAGAGTCCCTCAACCCGCGATGTGCGGGGCTTGCCCGGCAAATTTGGGCGGTTTGCCGCTTAATTGGTCACAATTATATGATTCTCTTATCGGAATTATAAAGATAATTAATTTTTCTAATCCGCATCAGGCTCCTAGGATGGACGCCTAACGTCTTAGGAGAAAGAGTCATGTCGTCTATCGTAGTCGTAGGTGCTAACTGGGGTGATGAAGGCAAAGGCCGCATCGTTGATTATCTGGCAGGTCAAGCTGGCGCCAGCATTCGCTTCCAGGGCGGCAACAACGCTGGCCACACCGTGGTCAACGACCTTGGCACCTTCAAGCTGCACCAGGTTCCGAGTGGCGTATTCAACCCGGATTGCCTGGTTGTCCTCGGCCCGGGCATGGTGATCAGCCCCGAGAAACTGACCGTCGAGCTCGATGAAGTCAAAGCCTCCGGCGTGACTCCGAAGCTGGCCATCTCTGACCGCGCCACCCTCTGCCTGCCGCTGCACGCACTGGAAGATACCCTGGAAGAGCAACGTCTGGGTGACGGCGCCTATGGCTCCACGCGTCAGGGCATCGCCCCTGCCTACGGTGATCGCGTGATGAAGAAAGCGATCCTGGTCGGCTGGCTGAAACAGCCGGAAGTGCTGGTCGAGCGCATCCAGTTCATGCTGGACTGGAAACTGCCGCAGATGAAGGCTATCTACCCCTCCTTCGAATTCACCCAGACTGCCCAGGAGATGGCCGACTGGCTGCTGGAAGTCTCTGCACCCTGGATCGACGCCGTGTGTAACGTCAGCATGCCGCTCAAAGCGCTGCAGGCTGAAGGCAAGACCCTGCTGTTCGAAGCGCAGCTGGGTGCTGGCCGTGACCTGATCTACGGTGAATACCCCTGGGTGACCTCCTCCCACGTATCTGGCGCCTACGCCGGTATCGGTGGCGGTCTGCCGGCACTGCGTCCGGAGCGCGTCATCGCTGTGGCCAAGGCATTCAGCTCCTCTGTCGGTACCGGCACCCTGCTGACCGCCATGGAGAACCAGGACGAGTTCCGCAAGATCACCAACGAGTTCGGTGCCACCACCGGCCGTCCCCGTGATGTCGGTTACTTCGACGCTGTTGCCACCAAGAACGGTGTCGAACTGCAAGCCGCCACAGAAGTGGCCCTGACCAAGCTGGACTGCCTGACCGGTCTGCCGGATCTGAAGATCTGCGTCGCTTACGAAGGTGCCCACACCGAGAACCCGATTTGGCCACAAACCGCTGCCCTGAAGCCGGTTTACGAGCAGATGGAAAGCTGGAGCGAAGACATCACCGGTTGCCGCACCTTCGAAGAGCTGCCGCGCGCTGCCCAGCAGTACGTGCTGCGTATCGAAGCGCTGCTCGGCGTACCGGTTCCGATGGTTTCCGTCGGCCCGGGCCGTGACGAGATGATCCTGCGCTAAGCCGCACTTCTCATCGTCAAACAAAAAACCGGCATCCTTGATGCCGGTTTTTTTGTTTGGCTCATGCCGCGAGTTAATTCAGCACAGTGAAAAGAAGTAAGTAAAAATAATGCCAGTCAGATTTAACTGACTGGCATTAACTATGATGGTGTTCTTACCCCAACCAGCTTAGCGCTGCGTTACTGCACAGAGACTGTGAGCTCTGGATGCCCAAATGCGATGAGCTGGCCGTTTGAACGTTGGAAATATTGACTCCAGAAGGATTCTAGATTCTGGATCATCTTGCCACTTCGATAGCCGTTCTTTGTATCGGTTGGCACAAAGGCCGCCCCATGCACATAGACCCTGGCACCGTTGAAGTCAGCGACCAGATTAGCCTTTTCGACCTTGGCTAGCTCCACTGCTGGGGAAATATCACGGATCCCTTTGGCTTGATAGAAGCTACCAAAGTCGCTGTATTCCAGCATGTCAGACATCAGCAAAATGATGTTTTCCTTCACGCCATCAGCCGCTCGGATATCGTCACCCACCGCCTTGAGGCTAAACAGGATCTCGCTACGCGGGATATCTGTCGAGGATTTGCCCATTGTTTGCACGAACTGCTTACCAAATTGTTGCAACATAGCTTGGGGTTGGGAGGCTAGACATTGATCGAGCTTTTTGGCGTTCATCATCGGAACATCACCCAATTGCGATGGGTCAAGCCCTTTATCTAGCAGCCCTGCATATTTCAGCTGCATGTAGTGACCTTCCAAATAGGCGGAGAAGGAGTACAGACGCAACTGATCGCCCGGCTGCAGGAATCGCTTGATATGATCCCAGGCGGTACGCTGCAGATCCGGTGTGAGCGGCGTGGTCTGATCCACCACAACCGACAACATACGACCCGAGGGCGCAGGCTTGAATTCGGTAATCCTAGCCTGTTGATAGCAACTGCTCAGGTCGTTGCGCTCTGCTGCCATCACTGTCGCCGAAAGCATCAACATCAATGTCAAAAGGATCCGTGGTTTCATCACGCCTCCACTTTGTCGAGCATTTGCAATCGACGTGCTCGTTTAAGGTCGTCCACAGATACGCCCTTCTTCTTGGCAACATAGTCCATGTCGTCAGCTTCAAACTGAGTCAGATCGCCCCAAGCATGAGGATCGAAGCCTGCCACACTTTCACCCTCGGAATACACCTGTGGCGCTACGATGGTCTGGGTCACCTCTGCCATTTCAGCTACTGGTGCTACTGGAGCTACCGATTCGACTGATGGTACTGATGTGGCTGCAAGCGTGACCGGTTGATAGGATTGGGCAACAGCTTGTGGCTGTGCCACGTTCGGTCTCGCACCAAAGACAGCCACCAGTTCATTGAACGTCGCCTTTTGAGCCATCAACGCAGGATTGTTGATCGCGGCAAACCGGGGCCCAGCAACATCAGTGATCGACCAAATTCTCTCGTTGTCTTTCGCAGCTATCGCCTCCTTCAAGTCATTGATGGTCTTGACTACGTAGTCGGTGACCACATCGGTACTTTGCTTGCCGATCTCACGGTTTTTCTTGATATGATCGATGGTCTCCTGCTCTTCCACGTAGCGCAAGAAAGTGCGACTGTCTTTGTTATGACTCAGGTCGTCCTTTGTCTTACCGCTCACTCTGAACACCTTGTCCTGCAACGACTGCAACTTCGCCAGGGAGGATTGAGCGTCTTGGGCAATAGCGGCAGCTTTGATCTTATGGTGTCTTACAAACTCGGAGGCACTGTTGTACTTATGAGTCATCTCCCAAGCCCCACGAGAGTACGTCCCAGCAAAGCTGTGCCTAAACGCAAGGAAAGTCGAAGTAAACTGAATAAAAACAAACAACCCAGATAACACAGCAAAGGTCACCAGCGAAGCTCGATGGATAGCATCAATCTGGTCTTGCGCGGACTTCTGACTGGAACTGGCGGACAACTCCGCCATATCGGATGGCAGGGGAATTTCACCCTCACCAGATGCAACCGGGAAATCATCAGCATTCTGGATGACTGCTGTCGGATTCTCGACCAGCAATGCTTCCTGCTGGTTCAGGGTTTCGGTTCGAACCCAGAACGCGGCGACTGCCAGCCCTATGATAAAGATCCCGTACCCGGCAATGATCGAGAATCGGCGCTGCGGCTGCCCGTATTTATCGATTGGCACATTGATCCGGTTCAGCAATTGCTGGAAGGGTTTAGCGCCATTGTCGTCATAGGTATTGTCGATGGTGGCGTTGAGAGTCTTGGTCATATCTGCGCCATCACGGATCGACTCGTAGGAGAGGATCTTGTTCACGACCCCATTGCGGTAGAGTTGACGGCCAGCAAACTCGGATAGAGCCAAGGCAATAATTGAGATAACCAAACCTAGGAAGAAAGCGCCAACAATCGCTGTGTTGGGGGTCGCCATGGTAAGGGCAAACGGTGCCAACGCATAGCCAAAGGCAGATGCCTCTATCACCATCAGGACGATCATCAACAACCAGATCCCTAAACCCTTTTCCGACCGATCCGCCTCGTCAGCTTTTCCCAGATAATCGAGGTTGCGTTTGAAGTTCTCTTCAGAGGGCTGATACATCTTGTAGAAGGTGTCATATGCACCACACACACCTTTCTCACCAGGGTTGAAACCTACCGCATTGGGGTTGTCCTCGGATGCTTTCTCATTTTCGCCCGGGTTTTTTACCCAGGCCGCGATGCGGCCAAACCACGGCATCCGGAGCCGCATCTCCATGTGCCAGTATTTCACTTCGTACCAATAAACGATGGCGGTCACGACCGCAACCATCAAGCCGATCACCAGACTGATGATGTGCCAAGCACCCGACAGGGCATGAACGATGTCTTGTATCATTTTTGGAGTCCTTAGCGACGCTTAGGCAGGTATTGGGCCACGTAGGCATCCCCCTGCTTCGGATAGTAAATTTCGCCCGCAACCGCGGCACCAGATCGTTTGTCAAACACAACATCCATACACGACACTGGCGAAGCAGCCTGATTGACGGCAAACACCCGATAGAGGATTTGAGTCTCCCCTTCGTATGTATTGGCGACCGATTCAATCTTGGCGGTCTGCTTTTTGGATTTTTTGTAATCCGGGATGAACTGCATGGCGGGCTGCTTAGCCACTTTCGCTTCGTCACGCAGTACTGCTACCGGCCCCACCGAGGCCACATGACCATTCACGGCTGCAACCCATGGCTTGCCATTGAGGCCCGGGAAGTATTCTTCGGTAGAATGTTCCGCTAGCGGTTGGCCATTCGCCAGGTTCTTAACCTGGCCCTCGACACGGGGCATGTCCCCTATGCAAGAACTGATAGGTGCACTGGCGTAAGCTGGAGTGATAATGGAGAAGGTGGGGGTTTTGGGCGCAATGCTGCCGGTCAGCGCTGAGGAACTGTCGGTAACCAAATGGCCACCAAAGTCGATGGTTCCCTTGCCGGCCAGTTTGATCGCTACAGATTCACTGGCGGTCAATGAGGGGGAGAGAACGTCACCCGACTTCGGCTGAGAGACCGGCTTATCCTTGAGGGTGGCTGCAGCAGTAGTCATCGACTCGGCTGTGTTAGCAGACCTAGCGGGTATTGTTTCAGTCTTCACAGTCTTTGGGGTCACAGCTGTGGTAGTGGCAGCCAATGCGACCTTGCTCGCAGAGCCAGTGCCAGTGCCATGAGCTAAATATTTGGGACTGGCACGTTCCTCACTCACACGCTTGACCAGCA
This sequence comes from Aeromonas sp. QDB62, assembly GCF_027705695.1. Lineage (NCBI taxonomy): Bacteria > Pseudomonadati > Pseudomonadota > Gammaproteobacteria > Aeromonadales > Aeromonadaceae > Aeromonas > Aeromonas sp. QDB62. The sequence continues at coordinate 29,750 of NZ_JAPDCD010000047.1, forward strand.
AGGCCTCATTTTGCACCTCGACCAACTCGACTCTGCGGTTTTGTGCCCTACCATCTTCGCTGTCGTTGCTGGCAATCGGTCGGGAAGAGCCGGCCCCCTGGTAGTAGATATCGCTACGAGGCACCCCGGCTGCAGCCAGTATCTGGCCCATGGCCCGAGCTCGTTCCTCAGAGAGGCGCTGATTGAACTGAGCCGCGCCAGCAGAATCGGTATGGCCGACCACCAACACCTTTCTACGTTGATTCTCAGGGAGCTTAGACTGATCTTCCCGTTTGCTGGCAAACTCTTGCGCCACACGGGTCATTTTCCGGTGACCTTCTGGGGTCAGGTTGGCAGAACCTACCGGAAACATCTCGGCATACTCTATAGATGCTTCAAGTCCCACTGCTGTCGGTTTATCCTTCTGTTTCTGCTGCTCTTGGGCGGCAGCCACTTGCAGTTCACGCACCTGCATTTTTAAGCCTTCTTCCTTGGCTATTTTTTGTAACCTATCAACTCGGTCTTTGTACCAAAGGCCGCCACCACAACCCACCGCAGCACCGGCGACAGCCCCAATGAGCACCTTGTCGCTACCACCTTGAGTGGCACCAATCGCCGCGCCAGCAAGAGCGCCTAGCAGGCCACCACCGGCACAGCTTACCCAACTATCACTCTCGGCAACTTGCTTATCGATGGTTGCACACCCTGTCACCGACAAGGTTATGGCCATCGCCAGCACCGTTGGCCTATCTAGAGGCATCCTAATCATGACTTATCCCTTTTTTTGTTATGTTTACCTGAATAGCAAGATTTATTGCCAGTCCCTCAAATCACCGCGAGCCAGTTAACAACGCTCTCAGTGAAACCTTGATAAACGATTCCATTATGGATACCTACGCATCAGGAATCGCATCGGGACTGCTCTTAACATTGAGTTGGACAAAAAACATCATCACACTATGCGTGGTCGAAATACGCTCAGATTGCTCAATGGACAACCAGTTATTTTTATTTGAATTTTTTAGGCTATTCCCCTAGGCAACACTGTTTTTCCTCGGGAATATTTCAGCGGCAGACAGGCTCTCTTATTCAGATATCCAATCGTTTTACCATTGAGAGAAACCTCAATAAAAAAGAGACTCTGATTGAGTCAAACAATTAATATTGCAGCCCATATTGTGCCTCAAGCGAAAATGCAATGCAGCCTTATTGTATAGATAGCGAAGGGTGAGCCCGCGCTGGGCAGAAGTCGCCGACAAGGAGACAGCAGCGCGGGTGCGCGAGGTGATTAGACCATATATGGACGCCCCCGGGTTGTGCAAGAACTGAACTGATACGGTTTGCGACCATATATCCGGCG